>JALZUY010000211.1 GCA_023301395.1 Nonlabens sp. | reverse complement strand
GCTATGCGGTAAGTAATCTTCAAAAGTTTCTCTAGGAATGTGTTTTTCCATCTTGTTGCCACCACACATTTTATCTTGCGGATTTAATCTCATGGTAACGTCCATAAATTCTTTGTCTAAGAATGAAACGCAATCTTCAATTCCCCAAGTAGTAAGTGATCTGTTTACTCGTAGGTTACAATAGAAGTATAATGCGTTTAATTTTTATACGATTTATTTATAGGGTTTCTCAGTATTAAGAGCTTTGTGAAAATATAAATATCATCCAAAAGTTGCAACGCTTCCTTCATCAGAAGTGATCATTTTAAATTCTATATATTCCAGTCAATTCCTCCATAAATTTGACACCTTTATCTAGATTAAACGCTAGTCTTACTTTCCAATCAGACTTAACCTCAAATTCATAGTCAATGTGCTGATCACTAATGATCTAATTATTATAAGTCTTATCGTTGATAGTGAGAATGATCTTATATTACATATTGTCAGGTGATTAACAGGTTGAGTGTCAAGTATATTTAGTCGCTCATGAGCCAGAATGGCATTATCACCACAATAGATTCCTGACCAATCTGGTCCTCGATGTCTTTCTTGTTTTTTAATGATTCTAAAAGGTCTCTCTTTGTTCTTAAATAAATAAAGGTCTACCGTGAAGTAGACCTTTTGAGTATTTTAAATATAAGAGATTACCCTAAGTTTGCGAAGGATCATTATTGTTTCTGAAAATTTGTTTTTTTAATATAACATAATAGATTTAAGGGAATTATATATATTAATAGTATTTGTTAATCACTTTTAAATTAATGATTCATAGGTTTCTTAATCACCTCGGGCATTTTTGACGCAAATTTTCTCCATCTCGGAATGGATACACCTTGAATATAACCTTGGTTAGGATGGAGCTTTGCATAGTCTTGATGGTAGTCTTCACCTACCCAAAATTTTTGAAAAGCTTTTACCTCTGCAGCAACCTTATATCCTTCCTTAGTGAGTGCAGCTATTTTATCTTCTATAATCTTCTTTTGAGCATCATTTTGATAGAATATGATGCTGCGATAAGATTTCCCGTTATCAGGTCCTTGTCCATTTACTTGTTCTATGTTTTGAGAAGCAAAGTAGATATCTACTAAGGTTTTAAAACTAACTATTGTTGGGTCGTAAATAACTTCGTTTGCTTCTGCATGATCTGCATGATTACGATAAGATGGGTTTTTACTATTTCCACCACTATATCCTGAGATAGCTTCATTTACACCTTCGACACTCTCGTAAATCTCTTCAACACACCAGAAACAACCGCTTGCAAAATATGCTCGTTCCATGCCGTCCTGAGATAAAACTTCAATAGGTGTTTGCTCGTTTTGTACCACTTCTGGAGTTACGCCGTCATTGCAAGTTGATGCGAGTATGATAAATAATAAAGCGCTTAATAATTTCATAATTATATAGATTAAAAAAGTAAAGTTATTAATTGCTGTAGGTACATCTATTAAAACATCGTTAAATAAAAAATCCCTTATCTATTGCTAGATAAGGGATTTCTATATGATTGGGTTGCTATTACAATTTAGCAAATACTTTGTGCATTGCTTCAACTTGTTCATCTGCAAGAGCAGCATCAACTAAGATACGTCCTGAATGTTCATCAGTAATAATTTTTTTACGACTAGCTATTTCAACCTGAACTTGCGGTGGAATAGTAAAGTAAGAGCCACCAGAAGCTCCACGCTCGATAGGCACTACCGCTAGGCCATTACGTACACTTGTTCTTATGCGCGTGTAAGCCTTAATTAATCTAGGTTCTACAGAAGAAGCGTGTTTATCAGACATAGTCATAAGAGCTTGCTCTTCTTTTTCAGTCTCTTTAAGAATTTCTTCTAGTTCAGCTTTTTTATGCTTTAAGTGCTCAGCACGATGAGACATGCGTTCTTTACTCGCGTCTACAACTTCGTTTTGTTGCTCAATCTGAGCCTTGAATTCACGGATATGCTTTTCGGCAAGTTCCATTTCAAGTTCTTGGAATTCCATCTCTTTAGAAAGAGAGTTGAATTCACGATTGTTACGTACATTCTTTTGTTGCTCTGTATATTTCTTGATAAGACCTTTAGATTCTTCAATTCTATTTTTCTTATCCTTGATAGATTCGTTAAGTTCTTCAAGTTTAGCGCTCAGCTTAACCACACGAGTGTTTAATCCTTCCACTTCATCTTCTAGATCTTTTACCTCAAGAGGTAATTCACCGCGCACATTGCGAATCTCATCTATTCTGGAATCGATTATTTGTAGATTGTATAGCTCTCTAAGCTTGTCTTCTACAGTAGCTTCAGTCTTTTTTGCCATCTGTTTAATAATAGTTTACTGGATTTGTTTGCGCATCTGCACAAAGGATTGCAAAATTACTAAATTTTTTGCTAAGATATTCGTGTAAAAGGTTTTTTGTAAACTGTTCACTTTCATAATGTCCTACGTCACATAGTAGAATGTTCTCTCCTTGAAAAAAGTCATGATATTTCAAGTCAGCTGTTAAATAAGCATCTGCTCCAGATTGGATTGCATTTTTAATACCAAAAGCTCCTGAACCACCTAATAAAGCTACCTTTTTAACCTTTTTCAAACTTGGTTGTGAATGTCTAACTACACCGGTTTTGAACGTTGATTTAGTGAGTTTTAAAAAATCATCTAGGTTCATAGCTTCTTTTAATTCTCCTATAGTTCCCATACCTATGTGGTCATAATTGTTGCTTAAGGTCGATAATTCATAAGCTACCTGTTCATAAGGCTGATTTTTAAACAGCGCTTTCATCACTTGAGACTCTAAATGAGGTAGAAAAGTTACAGAAAGTAATTTCTCATTTATAGTTGAACGCATTTCTTTTTCTCCAATGATTGGATTACTGTTTTCATTGCCTTTAAAAGTTCCCATTCCTTCCATACTAAAGCTACATTCTCTATAGTCACCTAGCTCTCCAGCTCCTGCGGTAAATAAGGCTTCTTTTACTACCTCAAAAGCAACAGTAGGAATGTAGGTAACTAGTTTTTTAATAATCCCTTTTTGAGGAATTAAGGTTTGAACGTTTTCAAGGTCTAACTCTTGAGCCATTCTGTAACTTACCCCATACTTAGCATTGTCAAGTGCTGTATGTATTGCATAAATTGCGATATCATTTTTAATTGCTTTAACCACGGTCTTTTTTACGTAATCATCTAATTGTAAGTTTTTTAATCCACTAAATATAATAGGATGAAAGGCTACAATAAGATTAAAGCCTTTAGCTATAGCTTCATCAACTACATTTTCTAAACAATCAAGAGTTACTAAGACACCTTTTACTTCATTCTGTGGGTCACCAGTTAATAAACCGGTATTGTCAAAATCTTCTGCGTAGTGTCGAGGCGCTAATTTTTCTATATGCGATAGTATTTCTTGAATCTTCATAGTTCTATTTAAAAAGCTAAAGATAAAATTTAACCTACTTTTGAATCATGCAATTGCTAAGAAATTTACTGTTTCCTTTTTCGGTGCTTTATGATGGTGTTACAACGGCACGTAACTGGGCGTTTGATAAAGGTATTCTTACTCAAGAATCTTTTGATATTCCGGTAATAGCCGTTGGTAATCTTTCAACTGGTGGAACAGGTAAGACACCTATGATTGAGTGGCTTATAGAATATTACCACGGGAAAAGTATTGCTGTTTTAAGCAGAGGTTATGGACGAGAGACAAAAGGTTTTATTGAAATCAATAAGACTCATACTGCAAGTCAAGTAGGTGATGAACCGTTACAAATCAAATTGAAATTTGATGAAAGAATAGTAAGCGCTGTTTGTGAAAAACGTACTGATGGTATAAAAAAGTTAATAGCAAATCATTCCCTTGATCTTATTTTACTCGATGACGCCTATCAACATAGATATGTAAAAGCAACGCATTACATCTTACTTACGAGTTACGATAAGCCTTATTTTAATGATTATTTGCTTCCTACTGGCGATTTGAGAGAATCAAGATGTGGAGCAGGTCGCGCGCAAACTATTATTGTAACTAAATGTCCTGCCCATCTTTCGGAAATTGAAAAGGCGGCCATGCTAAAAAGTATAAGTCCTAAGCCATATCAACAAGTGTGCTTCTCAACTATTACTTATGACCATATATTAAAGAATAATAAATCAGAAATCGTATTTGCTGAACTAGAATCTAATTCAATTACTGCTGTTACGGGTATTGCGAATCCAGAGCCATTTGTGAGCTATTTAAAAGAACGATTTGACGTAGAGCACTTGGAGTATAATGATCATCATCGATTCAGCGAAAGTGAGATAAGGATTATAAGAAAAGAAGGTATAGTGATCACAACGGAAAAAGATTATACCAGATTATCTCAATACGATTTATCAAATGTCTTTTTTCTTGAAATGAAAATGAAGTTTATAGGTTCCAAACCTTTATTATAGAACCTGATAGTTTGTAAAAGCTTTGTTGCTGGAGCATTCATCA
>JALZUY010000210.1 GCA_023301395.1 Nonlabens sp. | reverse complement strand
CATTTTACCAAGAAAAAAGACAACTACAGTTAAATATAAAAAACCAAAAAACTGCCAATAATCAAATGGAGTTTCTACTGGCGTTGCAGGTTGTTCTAGCACCATCGCCATAGGTGTTACAAATTCCTGTGATGCATAAACATATTCTTGAACAGGTTGCTCTACATAAACCGTTTGAGTAATCTCCACTAATGGAAATGCCATGGAGGCGACAATCCCACCAATTAAAAACCAGCGATTTGCTTGAAAAAATGTCAAACGACGCAATAATAAATGGTAAACGAGAACAAAAATACTGAGTACTCCAGCGCTCTTTAAAAAGTATTCTAAGAAGGTTTCCATATTATTTTTCTTTAGATTCAATCATTTCTAAAATCTCTCTCAAGTCCGACGCGCTTATCTTTTCCTCGTTTGCAAAAAAGGAAACCATGTTTTTATAACTATCATTAAAATATCGAGTCATGGCAGTATTTACAAAGGTGTTGCGATAGGTCTCTTTATCAACCACTGGGAAATAACGATGCGTTTTCCCAAAAGCCTCATAAGCCACATAGCCTTTCTCTTCTAGTTTACGTACTATCGTTGAAACTGTGTTATAGTGATTAGTACCTGACAATTGTGGTACAATCTCTTTTACAAACGCCTTCTCAAGATGCCAGAGCGCTTGCATAATTTCTTCTTCTTTTTGTGTGAGTTTTTCCATAGCAAAAGTGATTTAACAGACTAGTTTCCTAATCATGCTCCAAACATATAACTATTTTTATAGTTATCAAACTATGAACGTAGTTATTTAACTATAAAAATAGTTTATTACATAAAAAATCCCGTTTTGTATATAACAAAACGGGATTTGATTAAATCAATGGATTGATTACTCAGCAGTTTGTACTCGAGCGATTTTACGTTTTACATCCAGTTGGATATGTATTGCAGGAATACCTTCATATTCTCTAAAACTATAAGGCTTGCCATCTATCTTAAAAGCAAAATAATTAATAGCACCTGTAGTGTTACTCACATTTTCTTGAATGAGAAATTGAAAACCATTACCGTTTACTCCTTGTATCACAGCTCTTACATCTGCAGGTCTGGACTGCGCGGTAATTATAAATTCATGAGACTGCTGGAACTGGCTGTTTGCAGTAACTCGATCAAAACTCTCGATAGGATTTAATAAATTTCCATCTTTATCAATTAAATATCCGTCTCTATTCTTTACAGAAAGTGCTAATCCATCAAACTCAAAATTATAAGTTACTCCTTTAAGTATCACTTTTCCGCGTGTAGGATCTTCACCTAATGGTGCGTTTACAGAGAGAATAGTATTCTTATTTTGATCATAGATAAAAGTTCGATTCTCATACACCTTAAAAGTACATTGCTCTCCAGAGAAGAAAATAGTGTTAGAGTCTATTGCCATAATTGAGTTTGAATGCGTATTATTTTGCTTCATGACAGCTAGTACATCAGCTGTATTCTGTTCATCTTCTTTTTTGATATTCGCATTTTTTTTTAAAATGTCTACTGATTCTGTTTGAGAATTTCCACTGTTATTGTTACCAGAACCTGTTATAGTAATAATCACTGGTTTTTTAACACTATCTCTTGCACTTGACCATGCTTCAGGTTTTTTAAATCGAGCTTTTTTCAGAGAATCTTTTCTACGTTTAGTTTGGAGAGCTATTTCTTCTTTTTTAATCTTTTCTAGTTCTAGCTTTTTATCTCTAATGTTCTTTAATGAATCCTTACGCTCATTATACTGTCTATTAACTGCCTGAGATAGTGCAATGTATCCATCAGAGGATTCATTAAGTCTAGAACGTCTTGATTCTTTACGTGCATTTTCGGCAGCTTGTTTTTGATTGTCAGCTTTTTTATCATATTCTACAGTGATATCTTCTTTTTCAAATATCTCTTTAATAGTCTGTTTATATTCTTTGAGTCTCTTAACACGAGCTGTGAGTATTTTTCTTTCTTTTTCTTCTTGTACAGGATCTCTATATAATATAGATGCGCTTTCTTCTTGACAAGAACCAGCATAACTCACAATTTGTGTGACATTATTTATTACTATACATAAATCATTAATTTCAGAATTTGATCTAATAATGAATTTTGTAGCACGTTGTGTTCTTTCTTGAAAAGCAATACCTAAAACCATCAACTTTCCATTACGTGATTTATAGGATGTAAGTTGAGCATCAATTTCAAAAGATTCTTTTAAAGTGTCAAAAAAGGTAAAGAGATCATCCTTAGTACTGTTACAATCTAATTTAAATATAGTTTCGTTTGTAAATTCTAAATCTGACGTAGATAAAGAATTTGCTTGAGCATAATTGATTAGCAATAAGACAATTGCGAGTGTATTAATTAATAATCTAGAGAACATTTTAACATTATTTATTCAGTTTGCAAAAATACATAGTAATGATTAACCAGTGAATAAAAGTTACAGATAAATCTATTACTTAAAGATAAAATACAACTATTCTTTCTTATCAATCACTTTTACCCGATTGTGATTTTCATCAATATCGATTAAAATATATGAAATAGCATCTAATTCATTAAAAACAAAAGACTCTTCACCTATTCTAAAAACCAAAGCAATAAGCCTTCCATTCTCCTTATAATCCATTTCCAATAGTTCAGTATCAAATTGATATATTTCAATTTGATTAAGAACGCTTTTTACTTCTTCTTTAGAAAATGTTGTTTTGATTTTAAAACTATGCGTCGATTTAAAACTTTGACTTTGTGGTTTTTCGCTATTCATTAAAGCCCCTACAATCTTACCGTCTTCATTAATAAATTGCCATTGAAGATTTCTAATGATTAGCATGTTTGAGGTAAACTCATAAACTGCCTCTATTCCATTAACTACAACTTTTCCGTTTTGTGGTGCATCAATCAATTCATCATTTATGGTGAGTAGTTTATGACCAAAGGCATCATATAAATCAGTACGTCCTATAAAAACCTTGAAACTGCATTGTTCTGCATTAAAAATGAGAAAACCTTGTTCAATTATCTTTTCAGAATCTGGAATATAAACTTCCTCATTTGCATTTCGCATTAACTCTCTACGTTGATATGTGGTTGCATTTTTTCCACGATAGCGTTCTCTCTCATCAATAAGTTCTTTTTCCTTGCGTTCTCTTTCTTTACGTTTGTTCTTTTCCTCTATTGCACGTTCTTTCTCTAATTGTCTATCTAGGTCTGCTTGAGCTGCAAGTCGCTGTTGAGCGAGACGTTCCAGCTCTAGTTCTTGCTCATTTCTTTTAAGCTCCAGCTCAAATTTTTCTTGTTTTACAAGCTCTTTTTTGGCCTTTGCTTTTTCTAATCGTTCTGCTTCAAGTCGGTTACGTACTCGCTCTACTTCGCGAGCTCTTTCTTTCTCATTTACTTTAAGTTGCAATGCTTCTTTCTTTGCGTTTTCTTCATCAACACGTCGCTGTTCCTGTCTTTGTTGTGCTGCAAGTCGTTCTTTTTCTAGCTGTTCAAGTTGATCACGCTCTGCTTGTGCTTGCGATTCTATCCTGGCTGTTTCAATAGATATTTGCCTTTTCTCCTCTTCAAGTTTTTCAATTCTTGCAGCTTCTAGTTCTTCTCTTTTAGCTTGTTGTCTATCACGTGTTTCTTGTAATCGTTGCTCTCTTTTAAGAGCTCTATCTTTTGTAAGCTGTTCATTTTTAATGCGATTAGATTCTTGAGTAGCCTCTACCTTAGCTTTACGTTCTAGGATATTTAAACGACGTTCTTCTTGTTGTTGTTTCACACGTAATCGAGCAGTTTTAATTTCAAGCTCTGTTTGAGATTTGCGAGTTGCAATTACCTGTTGAGCTTGTTGTCTAGAGCTTATTGGTTTATTAACTAGTAATGATTCACCCTTTACTACTGCAGACGGTACAGGTTTTAACTGCGACTTAGTCTCAAGAATTGACTTCACTTCATCTACATTACTTGCTACAATAGGGACTATAGCTTTTTGAGCCTCCATACAAGTTGTAAATTCTACAACTCTATTTTCTACTACATTAATTGTAAGACAAGCATCATCAATACCTTTTTCATTTTCCAGTTTTAGTGGATAAGATTTTTCTTTATCGTCTGTAAGAGTCAAGTCTAATAATGTAATTACATCAGCATGTCGTTTATAACCATTAAGCTTAGCCTTAATACTATGGCTCATGAATAACTCTTTGAATAAATCAAATATTTCTGAGCGTGTGGTATTTTTATTGATACTGAATGTAGCAATATCTAAACTGGAGAAGATGGTATGTGTTGTAGATGGTGGTAATTCCGCTTTCGCGAAAACGAGATTACCACAACATAATAACAGCACTAACAACTTCCATTTCCCTACAAATGAAGTCATTGTTCTATATTTTGAATTCTCTAAAATAAAGCAATTTATCCATTGTCAACCTAATGAAGCTTTGAAAATAGAATAAGCAACAAAAATAGGTGGTAAATGACATCAAAAATAGTATTGTCATTTACACAAAGCGTGTAACTTTGTAAGTTCATATTTTGTACTTATGATTAAAATTACTTTGCCAGACGGCAGTATTAAAGAAATGGAAAACGGCACCACTCCTATGGATGTCGCAATGAGCATATCACACGGACTTGCTCGCAATATAATAAGCGCTAGTTTTAACGGGAATACCGTGGAAACTAAAACCCCACTTGAAGAAGATGGTAGCTTAGTACTTTTCACATTCAACAATCCCGAAGGGAAAGAGGCTTTCTGGCACTCAACCTCTCATATAATGGCTCAAGCTATTGAAGGATTATTTCCTGGTGTAAGTCTTACTATAGGACCTGCTATTGATAATGGTTTCTATTATGATATAGATTTTAAAGAACACGCTATATCAGAAAATGATATTCCTAAGATTGAAGCGCGCATGCTAGAAATAGCACGTGGTAAACATGAATTTACCATGCGTAGTGTCTCAAAAGCTGATGCTCTACAATTTTATAAGGATCAAAACAATCCGTTTAAAGTAGAATTGATCGAGAATCTTACTGATGGTGAGATTACTTTTTGTGATCACGATACATTTACAGATTTATGTCGCGGTGGACATGTTCCTAACACAGGAATAATCAAAGCGGTAAAAATAATGAGTATCGCTGGTGCATACTGGCGTGGTGATGAGAACAACCAGCAATTAACACGCATGTATGGTACTTCTTTTCCTAAGCAAAAGGATTTAAAAGAATACCTAGAATTACTTGAAGAAGCAAAAAAACGTGATCATAGAAAATTAGGTAAAGAATTACAATTATTCACCTTTTCACAACGTGTAGGTCAAGGTTTACCATTATGGTTACCTAAAGGAGCTGCACTTAGAGAACGATTAGAGAATTTTCTAAAAGCTGCTCAGAAAAAAGCAGGTTATGAAATGGTGGTAAGTCCACATATAGGTTCAAAGGAACTTTATGTAACGTCTGGTCACTATGAAAAATACGGAGCAGACTCTTTCCAACCTATAAAAACTCCTAACGATGATGAAGAGTTTTTATTAAAACCTATGAATTGTCCCCATCATTGTGAGATTTATAAAAGCTCGCAATGGTCTTATAGAGATTTACCTAAGCGATTTGCAGAGTTTGGTACCGTATATCGTTATGAGCAAAGTGGAGAATTACACGGTTTAACTCGAGTAAGAGGTTTTACTCAAGATGACGCACACATATTCTGTATGCCTGAACAACTGGATAAAGAATTTAAAGCGGTAATAGACTTAGTACTTTACGTATTTGGATCATTAGGGTTTGAAGACTTTACAGCTCAAGTAAGTATACGTGATCCTAAAAAGCCAGAAAAGTATATAGGTGATATTAAAAACTGGGAAATTGCTGAAAATGCAATCATCAGTGCAGCAAAAGATAAAGGGTTAAGTTATGTGATAGAAGAAGGCGAAGCTGCCTTTTATGGACCTAAACTAGACTTTATGGTGAAGGATGCACTAGGTCGCAGCTGGCAACTAGGAACAATTCAGGTAGATTACAATTTACCAGAACGTTTTGACCTATCATATAAAGGCGCTGATAATGAATCACATAGACCCGTAATGATTCACCGTGCACCATTTGGTAGTATGGAACGTTTTATTGCTATTTTAATAGAACATACTGGCGGTAACTTCCCATTGTGGTTGATGCCAGAGCAGTGTACTATTCTGTCACTCAGTGAGAAATATGAAAATTATGCTAAACTGGTAGCAAATTCTCTAGAAAATAACGAAATTCGCACAACGGTTGACAATCGTGCAGAAACCATGGGTAAGAAAATCCGTGAAGCTGAAATGAATAAGTTACCTTACATGATTATTGTAGGAGAACAAGAAGAAAAAGACGGCACAATTTCTGTACGTAGACATGGTGGAGAAGACTTAGGAAGTATGAGCGTTGCGGCTTTTAGCCAGCTTATAAAAGATGAAGTTGCCTCCATGATAAAAACATTTGAAGTTTAATTAAAATTATACAGCCATAGCAATAAGAAGACGCAGAAGCCGCGGACCGGCTCGAATTATCAAAGAAGACAAGCACGCGATTAATGAAAAAATCCGAGCTAGAAAACTACGCCTTGTAGGTGAAGGAGTTGAACCACAAGTAATAGACACTCGCGACGCGCTTGAAAAAGCACGTGAGATGGAACTAGACCTGGTTGAAATTTCACCTAACGCAGATCCGCCGGTAGCAAAAATCATGGACTACAAAAAGTTTGTCTATGAGCAGAAAAAACGTGAAAAGGTGATGAAGGCAAATGCCTCAAAAGTAATCATCAAAGAAATCCGTTTTGGACCTAATACCGATGATCATGATTACGAATTTAAAAGAAAACATGCTGAAAAGTTTCTTAAAGAAGGAGCAAAATTAAAAGCATATGTATTCTTTAAAGGACGATCTATTATCTATAAAGATCAAGGGGAAATTCTATTATTAAGACTTGCTCAAGACCTAGAAGAACTAGGTAAAGTAGAGCAAATGCCTAAACTAGAAGGAAAACGCATGAATATGTTTCTTGCGCCTAAGAAAAAGTAAGAGTTTTTCAATTTAGCTCACAGTATTGGGTTAATATTTTATTAAAAATCAACTGAAATCTTGAATTTCAGTTGATTTTTTTTTGCTTTAGCTAGCAATAAATCAATATTATTAAGAATAAAAAAATGATTACTTTATTACTGGCTTTAGTTATTTGCTCGTGGGCTTTTGGAAGAAGGAACAACCTACCAATGTACAATTTGGGAAGACGAAGGAGAATGCTGTGATGGAGAAGCTGTATCCGCAATATCTGGCACCATAACTACCTAGGGATATGATAAGAATGGAGATCCATATATTTCTTCTTTCGCAAAAGAATCTTCAACAGATGTACAAAGCATATGTTGCGAATCAGTTTAATAAAAAACAAAATCATGAAAAAATTTCATCAATTCTTATTTATTTTAGTCTCAATTATTTTCGTTAGTTGTAATACAGAAATTACGGCAGAAAACATCGAAGCTAACAGCTATATTATTTCCACTCTAGATGATTATAATGCTAAAACTGATCAACTTCCTTTACAAGAGGCAATAGACTTATATATTCAAGCTAAAACAGATTTAGGCCCTTTAAATCATTCAGACCAACAAATATTTTATACGGTAAGCTTTAGTTCTTTAATGGAAAAGGGATTAAAAAATCATGAAGATAAAAATCTTAAAATGATGATTCTTAATGATCAAATGAACAGTAAAAATAATTCACCAATGATTACTGAATTTTTCTCTCTATTACATTCATGTAGAAAGGATTTAAGTTCAGAGGAGATTCAAAAGATTCAATCAGCATTTGTTACTAAAAATCTCACACTCATAGACAATATTAATTGGAGTAATGAAGAGAATAGAAAATTAAAATATGATGAATTACTTTTAGCTTCAAATAACTTTTCAAAAAGTATTGGCTACTTAGAATAATAACTATAACATTTATTCTAAAACATCAATTAAAAATACTATTTTTGCAGTCCTCAAATCGAGGGCTGTTTTATTTATACAGCTTTAGGGCTGAGAATGCGAGAATTAAAAAAGGAAACTATGCCTAAAATGAAAACAAAATCTAGTGCTAAGAAGCGTTTCAAGCTTACTGGTACTGGAAAGATCAAAAGAAAACACGCTTTCAAGAGTCACATCCTTACTAAGAAAAGTAAGAAGCGTAAATTGAAACTTACGCACGATGGACTTGTGCACAAAGCAGATGAGAACAATATCAAGTTACAATTACGTCTTAAGTAAGACACTTTTGTAAACCTTGGTGGTTTATTAATTAATAACAAACCCAGTAGAAAGGCTTATCAAGTATTCTAAATGAATCGCCTCCTATTAAAAAATTAAATTATGCCTAGATCAGTAAATAGTGTGGCCTCAAGAGCCCGCAGAAAAAGAGTATTTAAACAAGCAAAAGGTTACTTCGGACGTCGTAAAAACGTGTGGACAGTAGCAAAGAACGCAGTAGAGAAAGCAATGTCTTACTCTTACCGCGATAGAAGAAACAAGAAAAGAACTTTCCGTGCATTATGGATTACCCGTATCAACGCTGGTGCTCGTATTCATGGAATGAGCTACTCAACTTTTATGGGAGCTGTTAAGAAGAACAACATCGAGTTAAATCGTAAAGTTCTTGCAGACTTAGCAATGAATCACCCAGAAGCTTTTGAAGCTGTAGTAAACAAAGTAAAATAATTAAGGTGTAACAACCTCTCGCAAATAAAAAATCCCCATCAGCAATGATGGGGATTTTTTTTATGATATAAAATCATTGAAGTAAGGATTTCTAATTGATTCTATAAACTCCACCTATATTAAGATTCACAAAGTTCCCAGCACTTAACTGTGTGCTCAAATCCCATTTGTTAAAATGATATGTAGCACCTAGATCTACTTTATAACTCTGCTGTGTTTCACTTAATATTTCTAACACTTGATTTAGTAAACCTAAAAATGGACCATCATCTCCAGTTAACCTGTAATCGATCCAGCTGCGATTATATGCTAATCCAGAGCTTAACGTCCAATTGTTGTACTTTTTACTAGCTACTAATTGAAATAGCAAAGCATGAGCATCTACAAGTGAACCGTTAATCACAGCAAGTGGTTGTGTATTCCCACTAGAGCGCAATTCATATGGATCAAAGAATAAGTTCAAATCAAACAAGGAATAACTCGTTAAAAAAGCAATTTCAACCGGCCTTTCTTCTTTGAAGAAATATTGAGAAAGGTTATGCTTTACTCCTATTCCATAAATAGCGTAGTCTGATTTATTGATTTTAATATTAGGAGAATACCTCACTATTAATTCAGTCTCGTTCCAAAGCCCCAAACCAACTTGAATAAAAGGATAAGCAAGAAAACCAGTATCAATCCCTTCAAATGCTTGAAACTCGTACTCATCTCCTTCTAGTGTGAAATCAAAAAAAGTACGCTGTTCACCACCTAGGGTCGTTGGAATATTTGTTGATTGAGCATCTCTGATATTTAAGTTAAGTAATTCACTATCATTGATATCAAAAGATTTTTTACTAGAAGGAAATGCAAGCGCATTTGCATGTAAAGCTACAGTTACCTTATATTTATCAAGAGTAGCTGCACTATTATACCATCCTGCACTAGATTGCATTACAGATGCTTCTGCAGCAGGCTCTACGTACCTATCTGAGATCAACAATAAATCAGTTAGGACATTCTCTAGGTCGTTTTGGGATTTTGAGAATTCCGCTTTCGCGAAAGCAAGAAAACAACAAAGAATAGTAATTTTAAATTTCATAAAGGCTGATTATAAAGCCGTAAAAGTAAATAAAAACAAATTATGATAGTTTCAACAATAGATTTTATTCCAGGACAAGAAGTTACCGCCATATTGGGCATCGCTCGCGGCAGTACTGTAAGAGCACGTAATGTAGGAAGTGACATTTTTGCTGGATTAAAAAACCTTGTAGGTGGAGAAATCGATGAATACACAAAGTTACAGGCTCACAGTAGAGATCAAGCCATGCAAAGAATGGTAGACGACGCAAGAAGACTAGGTGCCGACGCTGTAATAAATGTAAGATTAGCATCTTCAATGGTTATGCAAGGTGCGAGTGAAATTCTAGCTTATGGAACTGCTGTTAAACTTAAATAACATGGCTACTTTATTTATAATGATACTCTATCTTCTGGGAATTATAGCTTGTGTAGGAATAGTCATTTACCTAATTATTAAACGTATTGAGGAAAAAGGAAATGAAGGTTTTGAAGAACGTAACTGGTAATTTTAAATAACCAGCAGTCGTTTAATAACCCTATTTTTGCATTATAAAAACTTGCTCCTGTGCGCATAGATATCATTACCGTTTTACCAGAATTAATTAAAAGTCCGTTTGAAGCCTCTATATTAAAGAGAGCGATAGAAAAAGGGATTGTAGAAGTTCACATGCATGACTTAAGACGTTATGGCCTTAACAAATACAATCAAGTAGACGATTATCAATATGGTGGTGGCGCAGGAATGGTGATGATGATTGAACCACTAGACAAGATGATTACTGAATTAAGTGCTGAGCGTGAATACGATGAAATCATTTATATGACACCTGATGGAGATACTTTAAATCAAGGAATCGCAAATCATATCTCGCTTAAAGAAAATCTAATGATTATATGTGGTCATTACAAAGGAGTAGATCAACGATTGCGTGATCTACATATTACTAGAGAGATTTCTATAGGTGATTATGTCTTGAGTGGTGGCGAGTTAGGCGCTGCAGTTTTATGTGACTCTATTATTAGATTAATTCCTGGCGTGATTAGTGATGAGACTAGTGCATTAACAGATAGTTTTCAAGATGGCCTGCTTGCGCCGCCAGTTTACACACGACCAGCAGACTATAAAGGACTTAAAGTTCCTGAGATACTTTTAAGCGGTAACCTTCCTGCTATTGATGAATGGAGAGAAGACGAAGCCTTAAAACGCACAAAAGAACGACGACCTGATCTTTTAAGCGATTTTTAACGTTTAGGTTACTACAAATTGTTGTAGCTTTACTTAACTATAGTGCAAAACATGAAACAACTTTTACTCATAGTGATTTTTATACTTTTTACTGGAACTGCATCTCAAGCAGTATCGAGTGATTACCTTATTGTTTCTCAATCTATCCAACTGGATATTGATGATGAATTTACATTACTTACAAATCCTATAAACGATGGCACACTTAAACTAAGAGTCAATAAAACAGATACTAAAAATGTATCAATAACAGTGATCAATTCAATAGGCGAGCAAGTTTTTAATGCAAAGAGTGTTGTAAACAAACCTGTTCTCGATTTTGATATATCTAAACTCGCTGCAGGAATCTACTTCTTGCGCATTCAAAGCGATGCTCACAGTACTGTTAAAAAGTTAATTGTTCAATAAGTTATTTTCTCCAAAATTTATTTTCATATAAAACTTTTGTACAACCATAGAAGTTTGTATTTTTGCAGCTCGTAAAAATTAACCTCTGACGATAATCGTGCATGTTGACTATTACTCAAACAAATTAATTCCTATTTAAGATGGAACAGTTAGTAAAGTTCGTACAAGACGAATTCATAGTAAAAAAAGATTTCCCAAAATTCGGTGCAGGTGATACTATCACTGTATTTTATGAAATTAAAGAAGGTGAAAAAAGTCGTACTCAGTTTTTCCGTGGAGTTGTTATCCAAGTAAGAGGAACAGGCGCATCAAAAACCTTTACAATTAGAAAAATGAGTGGTGACATAGGTGTTGAGCGTATCTTCCCTATTAATCTTCCAGCTATTCAAAAAATTGAATTAAACAAAGCAGGAAGTGTACGTAGAAAACGTATCTATTACTTCCGTGGTCTTACTGGTAAGAAAGCCCGTATTAAAGAAGCTCGTAGAAAATAATCTACAACTTCTTATAGAAATTGAAAGCTGTCCAACTGGACAGCTTTTTTTATGCAATAAAATTAAATTTCACCTATTTGAGATCCACGATAAGATTGGTGATAATGAGATATTAGCTATCGGTAATAATTACAACTTTATCTATTAAGCTTATTATAATTAGGTTTCAAATAAGTCTTCAAAATATTATATTTGCAAGACTGCTCAATAACAAGAGCTTCAAGCAAATAATACTAATAAAAAACATCTTAAATGTCCAAGACACCTACTATAATTTACACTAAAACTGACGAGGCTCCAGCACTTGCTACAGCTTCATTTTTACCTATTGTAAAAAAGTTCATTGCGCCAGCAGGAATTAACATAGAAGCTAAGGACATATCACTTGCGGCTAGAATACTTTCTGCATTTCCAGATCGATTAGAAGCTGGTCAACAAACAGAAAATGCTCTTAATGAATTAGGAGAATTAGTAAAGCAGCCTGAAGCAAACGTTATTAAGTTACCTAACATAAGCGCATCAGTACCACAACTAAATGATGTTATTGAAGAATTACAGGCAAAAGGTTACAACATACCTAATTACCCAGAAGATCCTCAAACCGATGAAGACAAGGATTTCAAAACACGTTATGACAAGATTAAAGGTAGTGCAGTAAATCCTGTACTTAGAGAAGGAAACTCTGATCGTAGAGCTCCTAAACCTGTTAAGATGTATGCAAGAAACAATCCACATAGTATGGGTGCTTGGAGTAAAGATTCAAAATCTCACGTTTCTACTATGGAAGCTGGTGATTTTGCTCACAATGAAAAAAGTTTCACTTCTAGTAAAGACACTACAATAAACATTCAACTTATAGATAAAGCAAATAGAACTCATGTTCTTAAAGAAGGGCTTGCTTTATTAAAAGGAGAAATATTAGATGCAACTTACATGAGTAAAACTGCATTACTAGAGTTCCTAGAAGAACAAATAGATGACGCTTTAGAGAAAGACGTTCTTTTCTCTTTACACATGAAAGCTACAATGATGAAGGTTTCTGACCCAATTATTTTTGGACACGCTGTTGAAATATTCTTCAAACCTTTATTTGATAAATATGCTACAACCTTCAATAAACTAGGCGTAGATGTGAATAATGGTTTTGGAGACTTGTTAAGCAAATTACACGATCTTCCAGAATTAGAGAGAGAAGAAATTAAAGATGAAATACGCAATGTATTAGAACACAGACCATCTCTAGCGATGGTCAATAGTGATCATGGAATCACAAACCTTCACGTTCCTAGTGATGTAATTATCGATGCTTCTATGCCTGCGATGATTAGAAACTCTGGACAAATGTGGAATAAAGAAGGTGAATCTCAAGATACTAAAGCTGTAATTCCAGATAGTTCTTATGCTGGTATTTATGCTGCGACTATAGACTTTTGTAAAGTAAATGGAGCATTTGACCCTAAGACTATGGGAACTGTTCCTAACGTAGGTTTAATGGCTCAAAAAGCTGAAGAATATGGTTCTCATGATAAGACTTTTGAAATAGGCTATAGTGGAACTATCCAAGTTGTTGATGCAGATGGTACAGTTTATTTAGAACATACTGTTGAAGCTGGAGATATATGGAGAGCTTGTCAAACTAAAGATGCACCAGTTCAAGATTGGGTAAAGCTTGCCGTTACTCGTGCTCGCGCTAGTAAAATGCCAGCTATATTCTGGCTAGATGAGAATCGTGCACATGATGCGCAAATCATAGAAAAAGTAAACCTATACCTTAAAGACCATGATACTGCAGGATTAGATATTTCTATCGCTTCACCTATAGAGGCAACGGAACGTACTTTAAGACGTATGAAAGATAGTGAGGACACTATCTCAGTAACTGGTAATGTACTACGTGATTATAACACAGACCTCTTCCCTATTCTAGAAGTAGGGACTAGTGCAAAGATGTTATCTATCGTTCCATTAATGAATGGTGGCGGATTATTTGAAACTGGTGCTGGTGGATCTGCTCCTAAGCATGTTCAACAATTCCAACAAGAGAATCACTTAAGATGGGATTCTCTAGGAGAATTTCTTGCACTTGCCGTTTCTCTAGAACACTTTGCTGTAAAATATGATAATTCAAAAGCACAAATCATAGCTGACGGATTAGACGCTGCAACTGAGAAATTCTTATTAAACAGAAAATCTCCTTCTCGTAAAGTAAACGAATTAGATAACCGTGGTTCTCATTATTACCTTGCACTTTACTGGGCACAAGAACTAGCTGGACAATCTAAAGATACTGATCTAGCTGTAGAGTTTGCAGCTCTTGCAAAAGCACTTGTTGATAATGAAACTAAGATTAATGAAGAATTAATAGCTGTTCAAGGAAAACCTATGGACATAGGTGGATACTATAAAGCAGATCCTGTAAAAGAAGAAAAAGCAATGAGGCCTAGCGCAACGCTTAATGCTATTATAGGTTAAGAATTTTGTTAGAAATTATATTTAAAATCCCTGATGGCATAGCCATCAGGGATTTTTCCTTTTGAGAAGGATAGAACAATTCAGGCTATCAAATTGACAGTTGAGACACTATCAATACTCTACTTGAGCAACTACAGCCTATCTTTATTAAAAATAATTGATATGCTTTTATCCACATCCTCATATGGTTTCCTAATGTATTTGCATTTAGGTACAGTTGTTCCTTGTATTTTTCTAGGAGCGTATCTATTATTCTTTAGAAAGGGAAATGCGCTACACAAAGCTTTAGGTAAAATCTACATGACACTTATGTTGATTACTGCAGTGGCTTCATTATTTCTTCCAGCACATGTAGGACCGCAGTTTTTAGGGCATTTTGGTTGGATTCATTTATTTAGTTTTTTAACCTTGCACTCTATCCCTACAGCATTAATTGCGATTAGAAAAGGCCAAGTGAGAAAGCATAAAATAAAAATGATTTTACTCTATACTGGTGCTATTATGATTGCTGGCGGTTTTACTTTAATGCCAGGCAGGTACCTACATGGTGTTTTCTTCGGGTAGATGGTTTTGTACGCTTTCGCGAAAGCGTATCTATTTAAATATCAATTAAAAACATAATTTGTAATATGGCACTATCATTGAATTGCAATGCTGAATCTAAAATAACAACATGAAATATTTATTACTATTTGTAGCTTTTATGGCTACAGGAATTGTCCAAGCTCAAGAACCTACTTATCGTATAGGAAAATACTATGAAGGCTATATCCTTGAGAAAGATGGAGAAAAAGTACGTGGTTATATCCAGTATTTATCTGAATCGCAACGTTATGAAAAGGTGCTTTTCAAAACAGAGAAAAACGGTAAAAAATCAAAATATAAACCTAAAGATATTTACGGTTATAAAGTTGCTGATACTGAGTATAGATCATGCCAATTCAAGACTGTGCTTTTTAAGGATACAAAATTCTTAATAGTGTAAAAAGACGGCTGTATGGAAGAATTAACATGGAGACAGTACGACTCTAGCGATCAATCATGGAAAGGAGAAATCGTTTTAAGAGTTAATGGTGATGCAGTAAGCACACAGACTTTCCTAATGGGGTTTGCTAAAAAAATGGCCATCCTCGTGAAAGACAATGCCGAGCTTTATAAAAAAGTAAAAAATAAAGAAAAGGGATATCGCCTTCTTTCTCTTGAGGCAATTGTAGAGGAATATAACGAGCAATGTGAAGAATAATATGAGACAGGTCATAATTGCATTAATCATAGTTACTAGTTTATCTAGTACGGCTCAAAATTTTACATGGGGTTATCCATATAGAATTACTGACGAGCAAGACGCTACTTTATCTTATGTAGTAGAAGACAAAGTTTATAAACTCACTGAGTTTTATGACTCAAAGAAATTCAATCGACAACTCGATGTAGATTTTTTAAATCCTAATGATCTTGAAAAAATGGGCTCTATTTCCATAGAAGTAGAACCTGTTAAGGTTTTTGGTCAGCGCAGGGATTATGAAGGAATGTATCAAGAAAACGGGACTGATTACACTCTATTCTCGTCTTACTATGATAAGAAAGCAAAGAAGAACATTCTTAGCTGGCAAGCAACAGATATTGATGGTGGTGAACTAAGTGAGTATAATGAGATTGCTACTGTTAAAGCACTGATTATGAACAAATCTGGCGAATTTGAAATAGCTCGCAGTGCTAGTGGTTCTTTTTATGCTGTTCTCGTTGAACAGCCTTGGGTTAAAAAGAAAACAGAGACAATCGACTTGTATCTTCTTAACGAAAAGAAAGAAGTAATAAATAATAAAACGTTTACTTTTCCCTTTGCAGATAAAAAATCACGCCATAATGAAATTCATGTAAGTGACTCTGGACAGGTTTATATAGTGAAGAGTATAAACCTTAAAAAGCAAAAACCTACTAAGAATATCTACAACTGGAATCCAGATGCAGATACTATTAATGTGGAAGAGCTTAAACAAGGTGATAATTATCAAATCGCACAATTTCAAGGTAGTTTTCAAGAAGACAACTTTCTGTTTACTGGAATTCTAACGAGTGATAACTCTAAGTTTTTTTCAGTAAGCATGGATTTCTCAGGGCGTAACTCTGGTGTGACCGCAACTGGAATTCTTGCTCTTAAATATGACGCTCAAGGAAAACTAGCTTACTCACAGCGTAATGACTTTGATAAATCAGTATCTAATTTATCTATTAAGAACATTCATGTTTTAGATGAATATTACTGGTTGGTCATGGATCGTGCACAAGTAGACCGTAAATCTAAATCTGGACAAGCTGGTGCTGGTTCATTTGAGTATGACTATACGTATCTCAATAATGGTTTTGGAATTGCGAAAATAATGACCTCCAATGGTAGTATGGAATTTCTAAATTTTATTGAGACAAATGAGCCTAACACGCGCAATGATAACGGCGCTTATTTATCTGTGCTTTCTTTTGCAAGAGATGGGAAACTTCACTTATTATACAATGAGACGCGCGATTTACGTAAAGGAGCTGTAAGAGTTCCTCTTTTAAAACGCTTCCCTATTCATGATATCATAGATCCTAGCGGTGTATTGATTAAGAATGAGCCTT
>JALZUY010000209.1 GCA_023301395.1 Nonlabens sp. | reverse complement strand
GATGCACTTACAGAATGTCTAGTAGTAAAAGGATTGCGTTGAATACCATAGGTAGTGTAGTTATTTGTAACACCTATTTGAAAACCATCATCTGGATTTGCTCCTATGATAGGTAAAATTTGATTAATTCCATATTTACGTTTTTTGAAATCGTAATTATTAATCTCATAATCATCTACTAACCATTTCTTTGAACTTTTATTTACTATAGTATTGTCTTTACCTTTATAGTCATAAAGTTTTACTTTTTTGGTGTTTTCAAAATTATATGTATCATTTTTCTTACCACCCAAAACCTTAATTGTAATGAAATTATCACCATCTCCAGTAACATTAAATGTGTCTTTACCATCTAAACCGTAGATCCATATTTCTTTAGTTTCATCTTTATTAAAGGTTCTCGTAAACACTTCTAAATCCTTCCTATGAACTTCAATAGTGGTTTTACCATCTGCATGTCTAGTTATATTAAAGGTGTCAGATTTTTGTGTTCCAGTTATGACTGCATGTTTATTTGCAAATTCATAATATTTACGTGCTATTGCTATAATATTCCCACGTCTTCCTTTTAATTTACTTTTAATATCCTCAATGGTTTCACCTTTCATTTCTTCTGGGATATTTTCAAATGCTTTTTCAATAACCTCATCAGTAATACCAGTTTCTAGGGCTTTCGCTTCTTTTTCCCAATCAGCCCAATTTGATTTATTAATAAAGGTCATGTCTAATGGGTATGGCTCAAAACTAAACCACTTAGGGCTCCTCAAGTCATCATCAAATGATTGCATCATACGCAAGCTAGGAACAGCATGATTTAAAAAGCTCAAGATAGCACCATCAAAGGTTGAGAAAGCTTGATCTCTATCTCTAGGAATAGGTTTACATATTTCAGTACCATCATCTTTTTCAAAAACAGCCCATCTCCATTGATCTTCATGTCTATCCCAGTCACCTATGAGCATATCAAATAATCGAGCTCTTATATATGATGGTTCATCCACTATAGATTTACCAGTTTTATTAATTTCTTGAAGGATATCATTAGTACTTAAAATGTTTTTAGGTTTCCCAAAGCTTGCTAAATCTTTATGTCCAGATTCTACTCGTTCTTCAATAAGGTATAGTTCATCACCATATTCATCATTATATTCACCTAGAGCTTCTTGTTTTGGGATATAATACAACTCAGGATTAGTATGGAAAACATCAACCGCATCTGAAAGAGTTCCTACTGCTGTAGGCGTATATGGATGCGCTGTAGTGTAAAAATCTGATAAAAAATCATCTGCATAACTTCCTTCTAATTCTTCTTCTACATATTTATCTTGAAATGCCGTAGATTGTAAAAACTTAATAGCACTTTTCCTGAGTGCTCGCATAACATATTGTCTACCATCTTTGGTTTCTAATCGTAATGACTTTGACTGATGTCCTCCACCGCGTCTTACTGGAGTCAGTCCTCCTTTTAATGTATCAATAAATGCTACTTTAGCACTTACTTCTTTACTATAATATTCTCTATAATGTTCACCCCAAAGAGTTTTATATAGACCACTTTTTTTTGTTTCTTCTGTAGTATATACTGAAGAAGTAAATGTAGACCCAAAACTGCTTCTATCTTTGTAGTCTGTATATACTTCTTTTTTAACAGGTTTAATAACTGTTGTAGTATAAGGAGTTGAAATACCTTGGAATGTAACACTCACTGTTCCTCCTTTATACACGTCTATTCTAGCATAACCGTTTTCGCTTGAAGCGAAATCATCATCATTTTTTAAAGACGCTTTTTTTGTTTTACCTACAGCACCACTAATAATTTGAGGAATTCCATTTTTACTGATGTATTGTAAGTTTTTATCATGCCCAGAAACAAAGAATATATTTTCTGTCTGTCTAGCCAAAGTGATAAGGCGATTTCTAAACTTCTTATTTTGTTGATTTTGAAAATCATGTAATGATGTTCCACCTGTTCTTGCTACCAGTCCCACATTTGTGTTAGAGAATATAGGGTGATACATTGCTACCATTATAATTTTTCCTTGAGACTTTTTAAGTATGCTCTCAAATTCTAAGAAAAACTGTGTTCTATTTTTAATGTCACAGTCTTCATTTAGATAGATGTGATCATTCCAATCTTCTAAATACCATTGAGAATCAACAGTAATTAAAACAACATTATCTGCGATATCTGTTTTCTTCAAAGGACAACCTTCATCTGGGTAAAATTTTGCTTTACTACTCTTTTGTATGAATTTTTCTAAAGCCCTAACATCTTTATGGCCATTAATTGCCCATTCATTTTGTCCAGGTGTAAAAATAACTTTCCCGTTAAAAGATTTTAAAGCATCTAACTGAGAGGTCACTGTTGTTTTTGCTTCTTCAGTATAACCATCTTTTGATACGATATTTCCCAATATCAGTAATTTTGAATCTTTTAATGTTTTAGATTCTTCATTAATTTGAGATAACACAGCATTATCTTCTGTTGTTCCAGTGTTTCCAGTTACAAAAATGGAAGTTTCTAATTGTTGAGCTGTCGCAAAAAAACTGATGAACAGTAACATGCACAGCACATGGGTTTTAGTGGGGTTAAAGATTTTCATATGATTGGTTATTAGTTTTTAAATGATAAATTTTTGATACAATTAAGACACTGAATATTAATAAGGAATAGTAACACATAGGTGTTCCTGTACCTGTTTTAGGGCATTCGGCATTTCCCGTAAACTGCATTATCGAGGCGATTAATGCTATACTAGCTGCTATTCCTGTGAATAAAAAATATAACGTATTCCATTTTTTTAAAAAGTGTGCTATAAGCGGTATTATAAGACAGATAAGGATAACAAGGCACATGGGCACGTGCATTATTTTAGGACAACCTTCTCCCGTATTAAATTCTTCGATCACTAAACTTCCTGCTCCATATAATCCTATTATTAGAATCACCAAGATTATATAATATGTAATTTTTTTAAGCATTAATTTTTATTCTTTAGAACACAAGTAGGGCATTCATTTCCTTTTGTACTGCTCTTGAGTTTAATACCGCTCATATGTGTCACTATAAAATCTTGAATGAAAGCATAATTTGCAACGTGATTATTAACACTTATTTGAGCGTCCTGATATTTTACTCTTACAAGATTGTCATATTCTTGATCACCCCAACAGTTAGGACAGTAACCATTAGACAATTCTGAAATTTCTTCTTGGCTCTTGTTACTGAGTAATTGTTTAATAAAATTCATTTTCTAAGCTACTTTATTGTTGTTAATTATTTATTGTTTGATCTTTATCAATTATCTTGACCCTAATATTTACAAAAAAGGTTGATAAATAATCTATTGTTTCTTAATAAATAACAGTAATTCGATCTTCATCTTAGATCGATACAATGTACTGCCGTTTATTAGTTTAGGAATGTTATATTTAATAGATAGTTACTTTGCACGACACTTCACGCAGATTCCTATCATGTTTAGATTAAAATTAATTCTCTGGAACATTTTCTTCAGAGGTTTCAACTTTTTTTTCAATTTCTGATTTTAAATCTATTACACTGTTGATTTTTGGATTATCAATACTGATCTCTTTGTCATTTGATAATCGAACTTTTATGTTTAAGATTTTAGTTTCTTTTCCTAGTCCAAACTGAATTAATGCAGTTTGATCACT
>JALZUY010000208.1 GCA_023301395.1 Nonlabens sp. | reverse complement strand
CAGCCACAGGTGCATAACTAATCGCCCAAAGTCCCAAGAAAGTCAATAATCCATTCAAAATCAACAATTCAAAACCAAACTGATAATCAAATTCCTCATTTTGATAATCACTCGATGGACCATATATGTTCATGGAAGCTATTGCAGGCAGGTCTTTAATTTTAAAACTTACAATACTATCATTTTTGAAGAAATAAATAAATGCTTTATCAGATTCAGATATACCTAGTTTTCTGAGAAATTTCTTTCGCTGTTTTGGATTTAATATTACAGTGTCATTTTCTAAATTATCATCGGAAAGAATCGAGTCTTGTTTTATTTCCTCATAAGAATTTTCGTCATTGTATAAATATGATTCAGATACATTAAGAAATGAAGTGCGTTCCTGACTATTGTTGTCTTTATAGTAAGGATAAGCAAAATATAAAGTGAGATCGGAATATACCGGTTGATCTCCTAAAAATCCATCAAATACATAAACGGTCTCTGTTCTATTGTTCATAGGTCTTTTAAGGACTTTAACCCATTCACCATGTATTATTTTACCATCATCAACTACTTTCTCTAAAACCCCAGAGTGTTTTATAATTTCAACGTAAGTATTTAAAGCAAATTTACCCAGTACTTTTCCTTGAATAGAATCTCTGTAATTGAGTCCTGATCGTGCTGTGACAAATTTTGATTCTAAAATCTTAGATGTAATTACTTTTTCAGGAACAGGTATAGAATCTTGAGTGGAATTAATAATTGTATCTACTTTAATAACTGGTTCAATCTTCTCAATTTCAATATTACTTTGTTGTTCTTTACAACTTAAGGCAATTGCTAGTATTGCAATTAAAAACAGAGTTGTAAACTTTTTCACACCTACCATTTATAAATAATCACATCCTGACCATCAAGTGTTACTAAATAATTATTCTTAGATTTTGCAATGGCACTTTTTTCTTTACCGTAAACAGGAAAAGAGTTAAGAATAGCACCTTTTTTATCAAGTACATACACAAGATTTTCTCCAGAGTCTATGAGGTGAATAAACTCGTCACGTAGTAATTTGTCAATTTGTACATCATTATACGTACCGTAAGGTAGTTCTACCGTTTTACCATTAAGAACGAGCTTATTATTATTTTGAATAATCTCTACTCCATCTAGCGCTGCATAATGTTGTGAACTGGATACTTTTTTTCCAGATTTTGTAATTTTTCCAGTAGTTGGATTGAGATAAATGAGTTGATCTCCATCGACCATCTTTATCAAATTTTTCTGAAAATTCATTTGACCATTAAGAGTTACTTTGTCTACGACTTTAGTTCTTACTTTTCCCGTTCTGTTGAGTAATGAGATGGTATTGTCTGCTTTCGCAAAAGCGATATAATCACGGCTGCCTACACGATAATGCTGCGGTTGACTAGAAATTGTTTCGCCCTTTTTATATTTGAATCCTTTTACTGTTTTCCCATTGATATCCATCATGGTAAGTGACTTGCCATGTGTCACTAGAAAACGATAATTGCGATTCTTGTCATAATCAAACACACTGAGTGGTTGTGTGATTCCGCCTTTGATTTGAATAGGATACTTGTTGACGTCTTTTCCGTTGCGGTCTAAATAATAAACAGACTTTGAAGTAGCAAACGCGAGCTGTTTGCGACCATTTTTATAGCCATCAATAGCTGTTATTTCTCCTAAAATGATGGCGTCGAGATCTTTACTCCAGTGTTTTTTTCCAGTATCTGAAATGAGGTGTAATTTAAAATCTTCATCCTGGAATGCTACATCGTGTTTTCCTGTAAGGTGATTAGGGAATAAGAATGGTCCAGCAATGATTTTGCGAGGTGATTTGAAAGAACCAGTTTGAGTAATTCCTTTGGAAGTAGTCATAACGTCCACTTGTGGGATGCTGGTGTGATAATGCGCATATCCTTTTTCATGAACATACTGACTGACCATAAAAGGAAAATCGTTGCTTGAGATTTTATTTACAATCTTAGAATCACTTTTATCAGTAACAGATTCTTGAATATTCTTCAAACTCATGAAATACATCAATGTACTCGAGTCACTAATGTTACTGGATAGATCTTTCCACCAGGCTTGTTGTGATAATGAAGATTTGTTCTGGTGACTTACAATGAATTCTTCGGGTGCGGTTGCTGTAGTAGTCAGTACCAGGAAATCTTCAATAACTGTTAAGAATTTATAATCATTTAGAGGAAGAAGAGGTTGCATTCCTTTTGTGTTCAATGATTCTTTTAATTCATAGATGGTGAAATTGCGGTAATCAAATTTTGCGTTTGTCGCACTATCCATATCCATAAATAACGCTTCAAATGGTTTTAAGGAGAATACGAGAGCATCTGTTTTGGGTAATACAACTTGAGCTAGCTCTGTACTATTGTCGAGAATGAGCTGCAAGGTCTTGTGTAGTTTAGTACTAGATCCATTGTAATTATCAACTTGTCTGTGAAGTTTTTCTATGTCGCTATATGTTACTATAACAGCTTGATTTACTGTTGATGGTATAATGGCAGGAGATCTGTTTTCTTGAACTTTTATCTCATTAAAAATAGCATGAAATTGCTGAGAAGAATCTGCATAGGTGAATATTCCATCTATGTTGAATGCGTGGTCTGTTTTGCGAGGTTCTAATTGAAACCAGTGGCCACGCACTTTTGATGAATTTGATTTTTGCTTTAATAAAAAATGTTTCAACCAGTCCTTTTGAGCTCCATGAACATAAATACTGAGATCTGATTTTGATGTGCGATTGTAAATAGAGGCAAACTGATTATCAAACACATATTCTTCTATATCGCGTCTTATCAAACTTTCAATAACCAGTTTTGAAGAACTCGCTAGATGGAATCCATCGTGATTTAAATAGTAATAAGGTACCGAGTGAGAGTTATCTTAGATCGGAAGAGCGTCGT
>JALZUY010000207.1 GCA_023301395.1 Nonlabens sp. | reverse complement strand
TGTTGTTGTGCTTCTTCTTTTTTAGCAAGTGCTTCTTTTGCAAGTCTGTCGGCTTCTGGAATTTCCATATCGCCAGCGTGTGCTTTTTTAAGAATCAACATGGCTTTGGATTCATAATCCTTAGCTTTTGCAGTGTGTTCATCACGTTCATTTTTTGAACGTATGGCTAGGGCTTTTACTTGTGCCATCGCTTCTACACTTTTAGTAAGGTCTGACTTCATATCGCGTATTCCTTGCTCTGTCATAGCGATAGGGTCTTCTAGGTTATCAACTGCTTTGTTAGCTTGTGCTTCTCCTATTTTGAAAATTCTTTTAAATATGTTCATGTTTTATTTTTTTATGGCGGAAGCGTTCCGCCGTTACGTTGCGGATTGCATCCGCATTAGTATTTTGAAAATTTGATGATCTGGTCTGAGTATTCACTCATTAATAAACTTAACGAGTTAAGTGTTCCTTCTAACTCATTAAGATCTAGGTTTTCAATTTGAAGTGTGTCTCTAAATATTACTTTAGTACCACTTTCATCCAGTACAAATGCTCCGTGAATTATATCACGGTTTTTTTGCAATAAACTTTTGAAAACCTCTTCGTTCTTGTTGTTGATTTTGAAAATGTACTGCTCCATTATTAAAATGGGTGGAGCAATGCCTAAAATCATGTTTTTAACACCAGCAGATTCTTTTTCAATCACCATAATACCGTCATTGGTATTTTCTCTGATGATATCAAAATCAAGTTCTAATAGGTATTCTTTAATGGTCTGGAAGTAATTATTCATAGGTTTTTGTTGGTAGGTTTAATATTACGAAAAAGGAACTTCTTATCCCATTAAAATATGCAGAGCAGTATCTGCGATGTAAATCATTAAGAGTATCATAATTTAAGTTTTTAAGGTTATGGTTTAAAGTCTAATTTGTCTGTCCGTTTGACCAGACAATGCTATAGATTTTTTATTTTTTAACATTCTGAACTTTTAAACAACGGCCTATTGTTTTAAAATGCTCAAATTTTGAGTAACTCCTTTGATAATTGGTTAGGATTACAAAGTAATACTCAAAATATTAGCTTAATAGAATCTATTTTGCTAATATTGTTAGTGTAAATATACACAATTATTTTAAATTGCCAATATAATTAGCAAAATAATGTCATTTTTCGGAAAAAATATTAAAAAGGTACGTGGAATTAAGAGTTTGAGTCAGCAGGCATTTGCAGACCTATTTGATTTAAAGAGAGGTACTTTAGGTGCTTATGAAGAAGGTAGAAGTGAACCAAAAATAGAGACTATAATAAAAATTGCTAATTATTTTAGCATATCGATAGATGATATCCTTACTGCTGAGTTAACCGTGAATCAACTTTTAAAGTTCAATGATCGTTTAACATTAACTCCTGAGGAACTGGAAAGAGAACAGTTTGCTCAAGTGCCTTGCATTACAGAAAAACTCGCTGGTGATTATATGGAGTATTTTGACAATCAAGCATTCATTGATGATATGCCTAAGTTGTCATTACCTATTAATATAGATAAAGACTTCAGAGCGTTTACAGTTACTAATTTAGAAATGACATCACATGATAAAGGTTTGTATCCCAAAGATGTCGTAGTAGGTGAAAAAGTACCTCATAAAGTAGTTAAGAAATTGAATAATGGTACGATTGTACTTGCGGTTACAGAGAAAGAATTGATTTTACGCAGACTGTATGTCACCGCAGACGGATTAGTCCTAAGAGCTGATCATAAGAATATAGACGACGAGACTTTTCATGTAAATGATCTTAAAGAACTATGGCGCATCCGTTATGCGTTCTTCCGTCGTATTCCAGATTTCTCAGACAATATGGAAGATAAAATGGCTTTTCTAGAAGCACAAATGAAAGAGTTGAGGAGTTCTATTTAGTCCTTAAATACTAGTTTAAACCAAACATACCAAGTCGAAGACTTGGCATGTTTGGTTTAAAACCTAAGTGGATTGCTACTCCTTAATCCACTTAAAAGTTTTACTAGCTCCATTTTGAGCAATGGTTACTATATATAAACCTCGCGCGATTGCTGGATTTATACTTTGAGAATCATTCAATGATGTATTTAAGATTTCTTTGCCAGATAAAGTATAAATAGAAACTTGAGCTTCACTAGATAAGTCACCGTTAAAGCTTAAAAAACTAGAAGGGTTTTGAAGTATAAAAACTTCACTTAAAGTAGTAGTTGCAAGTCCTAGTGTGCTTACATTTTCACAGTCTGAACGTTGCGTGCAATTTGAAGAAGCAATATCAACTGCATAATTACCTATTGCAGTAGGAGTGAATGACATTCCTGTTGCACCATTTACAGGCATGTTTGTAGCACAATTGATCCATTGATAGCTTGCTCCAGTTTGTGTTGCGGTTAAAACACCAGTATTTTGTGTGATATCAGTATCGATAAATAATGAAGCAATAGGAGCTCCAGTTACCCAGTTAGAAGTTCCTCCATTTAAGCTAAAACTGCTAAGCGTTCCATCGTTACCACTCACTAAATCAGGAAGTGTGGTTAAACCAGTATTGCTTGATCCAGCCATTCCTTCATTAAATTGATAATAAGCAACTAGTCCATTGCTGGAAGGGCAAATCTCACTACCACTACTTGTAGTAAGGTCATTTTGAGATAATGCTGTATTCCAAATTCTAACTTCGTCAATTGCTCCTGCAAAATATAAACTAGCGCCTCCAGGTACTCTACGACCTATTCTTAGGTCCGTAGAACCAGTAGTGTTTACTCCAGATAAATTACCTGTTCCTACTTGAACACCATCTATATAAAGAAAACCTGTACCGTTAGCTAAAATAAAAGCAACATGAGTCCATTGGCCAGCGGTAATAGTTCCAGTTGTAGAAGAAAAATTTGCGTTAGTTCCTCCAGAGAAAAATGATAAGCCATTATTAGTGTTAACCATAAAAGTGTTTCTGGCTCCAGTTGCGCCAGAGCCATAATCTAAAATAGTTAAGTTGTTATTAGGAGCACTTGGACTTACAAAAATTCATGCCTCAAAAGTTCTATTTGCAGTACCTGATATTCCTCCAAAAGGCGTTTGGATAAAATCATTAGCCCCATCAAAATCAAGACCGTTTTGAGTTTGAGCAAGAGCTGCTGTTCCTAAAAGTAAAAGGGATAATAGTAAAATTTTTTTCATAATGGTTGGGTTAAGTTTTAAAGATTAGAAAGTTCATGAAAAATTATTTGAATTTGTTTTACGCTTTTGCAAAAGCTTAACTACCATTATCTTTACCACAAATTAATAATCATGCGCGTACTATTAACTCTATTATCCATTGTGTTTTTAATGACTTCTTGTGAAGATGCCTACGAAGAAGTGGTTTTTATGGAAATCAAAAACGTAAAAATCAAAAACGCAACAACGGATAATATGGAATTAATAGGTGATTGCGTGTTGTTTAATCCGAATCCAGTAGGATTAGATCTTACAAAAGCTAAGTTTGATATTTATATAGATGGCCGTAAAACAGCCCAAATAAATCAAAATCTTGGTGTTGAAATGCCTGCTAGTGGTGAGTTTATCTTACCACTTACAGTAAAGATGTCTCCTAAGGATTTCTATGGAGAGAAAGGCGACGGACTGTTGAATGCTACCTTGCAAATTCTGGTGAATCAAAAGGTCAATATAAAATATAATGGAAGTATCAACGCTGGAAAAGGAATGATCAACTTTGAGATTCCTGTCGTGGATAGTCTTGAGGTTCCTATAAAGATTTTCTAAGAAGTAATATCTTTAAAATTGGCTTCAAACTCCTCTAGTGTTAGTGCATTTTCCACTCTATAATCTCCTATTGCTGTGCGTCTTAACGCACTTAAGTGCCCACCATTGTTGAGTGCAGCTCCATAATCATGTGCCATGGACCTTATATAAGTTCCTTTACTACATGCGATTCTAAAATCGACGTGAGGCAAAGCTATATTGATCAATTCAAAATCATGAACGGTAACCTGTCGTTCTTTAATCTCTGTAGTTTCACCAGCCCGAGCAAGTTCGTACAATCGTTTTCCGTCCTTTTTAATGGCTGAGTAAATAGGCGGTTTTTGCATGATTTCTCCAGTGAACTGTTCGGTTGTTTTTTGAAGTAATTCTGGAGTAAGGTCTTTGATAGGGAAACTGTTGTCCATTTCCGTTTCAAGATCATAACTAGGTGTAGTACCACCTAAGGTAATCGTTCCTGTATATTCCTTTTGTTGAGCTTGATAAGTGCTTATGTTTTTAGTCTCTTTACCGGTACATATGATAAGGAGTCCACTGGCTAGTGGATCAAGTGTTCCCGCATGACCTACTTTTATTTTCTTAATCCCGTATTCCTGCCTGATTAACCAGCGCATTTTATTAACCACTTGAAAAGACGACCAGCCTAGAGGCTTATCTATCAGTAAAACTTGGCCTAGTAAATAGGGATTTGTAATGGGTGGTTGATTAGGATCCATACTTTTTATCCATTATAAAATCCAGCTGCAATAGCCATCAATCCTACGGCAAAACAGTAATAAGAGAAGTAATGTAATTTTGCCTTGCGCACTAAGGAAACCATCCACGTGCAAGCTAATAGGCCAGTTATAAATGCCGCAATAAAACCTATTAAAAGAGGCATACTTGCACTATTTTCCAAAGAGATATCACCGCTCATAATATCTTTTGCGATTTTCCCAAAAATTAATGGAACTACCATTAAGAAAGAAAATCGTGCTGCTTTTGTACGGTCATTACCTAATAATACACTCGTTGAGATTGTAGCACCACTACGTGAAATCCCTGGTAACATGGCAATAGCTTGAGAGATACCTATTAATAGGGCATCTTTCCAGCCTATATTTTTCCCAGTATTTTTTGCACGGCCAGCAAGAAATAATAATAATCCAGTAACGATAAGCATACAGCCTACAAGGACTATGTTCCCGTTGAATAACGCTTCTAACTGATCTTCAAAAAACAGTCCAACGATTACTGCTGGAACCATAGAAAGAATAATTTTCCCAGCAAAAATCAAATCTTCATTATTGCCGGTAAATATTCCAGTAATGAGGTTGAAAATATCTTTTCTAAAAACGATGATGGTACTCAATGCTGTTGCAAAATGAAGTACAACTGTAAATAATAAACTTTCTTCGGGAACAGAATTATCACCTAAAATGGCTTTTCCTAGTTCAAGATGTCCACTAGAAGAAACTGGTAAAAACTCTGTCATTCCTTGTATGACTCCTAATATTAATGCGTCTAACCACTCCATTATTTATCTGGATTTAAAAGGATCGCATACATTTCAATACCAAAACCTATTAAAACTAACGTAGGAGCAAGTCTTATCCTGCGCCACGAGAAAATAGCTTCATTAAAAACAGCAGGATCATCGCTGCCACCACCAGCCATTAATGCAAAACCAGTAATGATGACAATTAAACCTATAATCATCCACATATAATTCTTCTTTTTGAAAATAAATTCAAAACGCGGTTTTATATTTTCTTCTACGACAGTTTTTGCCTCAGTACTTGAAACGTTATTCTGTGATTCCTTTACAGTTTCTTTTTTCATCTTTAAATGTTTTTTTGTTTTCGTTTCCCAACCTTAAAGGATGCAAAAACAATTTGCTTCAACTTCTATGCTCAAGAAACCTCACTCTTTAGGGCTGGGGAAAAGGTTTCTAATAACCTAATAACCCAAACTAATAATAAAGCTCATCAGTTCTTAAGTTCAAGTAACGTGTGGTTGCAAAAAACGTACTCAATAAACTTATCAATACTCCAAAAACTAGGACACCTATAAACAAGATAGCTAGCATTTTATAATTTTTCAATATTTCTAATTCTGGAATCAACCCATTCATCCAGTACACTACTCCAGCTAGAGCTATTAAAGCTAGAATGGCGCCTATCAATCCCAGTTTAACACTAGTCCATATAAATGGCTTGCGTATAAAACCTTTAGTAGCGCCTACCATTTGCATGGTTTTAATAGTGAACCGCTTTGCATAAACAGATAGACGTATCGAACTGTTAATTAACAAGAATGATATTAAGACAAATATTCCTGATATAACCAGCATCCAGAAGGTGATGCGTTTTACGTTTTCATTTAATAAAGAAACCAGTGGTTTATCGTATTGAACTTCATGCACATAATCTTTGGCAGTTAAATCTTGTGCGATTTGCTCAATCTCACCATCAGTCACAAAGTTAGCATTCAATCGCACGTCTATAGAATTAGGCAACGGATTAAACCCGTCAAGATTTGCTATAAAATCTTCTCCTAAATCGTCTACAAGTTTTTTAGCACCTTCTTCGGCAGGTACATAAAGGGCGCTTTTAGTATAGTCTGCCATTTGTAAGGTCTTTTCTAACTGGCGCATTTCTACTTCTTTTGCACTGTCTTTAAAGTAGATAGACATAGGTACTTGCTCACGGAAATGGTCTGCAATTTGCTGGCTGTTTAAAAGGAAAAAGCCCATGAGTCCTAGTAAAAATAATACTAGAAATACACTGATCACCACCCAAAAATAGGAGCTGAACAATCGTCTTCTTTGATATCTCTCGTGTGATGCCATTAATAAAAATTGCGTTTAAAAAGCATCACAAAAATAACAAACATTATGAGCACTTGCGGTTTACAACGCTTTAAGTTTAATCATTGTTGTAAACACCCTATTTTTGCGGTTCCTTAAGATACTATAATGACGCATTACGATCACAAATCGATAGAAGCAAAATGGCAAAAACATTGGGCTGATAAAAAGACTTTTAAAGCTACAAATAATTCTGATAAGCCTAAATTCTACGCGCTCGATATGTTCCCATATCCTAGTGGTGCTGGACTACACGTTGGGCATCCGTTAGGTTATATAGCGAGTGATATTGTTTCTAGATACAAGCGTCACAAGGGTTTTAACGTCTTGCATCCTATGGGATACGATAGTTTTGGATTGCCTGCTGAGCAGTATGCCATTCAAACCGGTCAACATCCTGCCGAAACTACTAAAACTAACATTGAAGGTGGAACGGATAAGTCTGGAAGCACTATTGCAGGTTACCGCAATCAGATGGACCGCATTGGTTTTAGTTTTGATTGGGATCGCGAATTAAGAACTTCTTCTCCAGATTATTATAAATACACGCAAGAGATCTTCATCATGCTTTTTGATAGCTGGTATGATAAAGATGCAGATAAAGCAAGTTTGATAAGTGAGTTAGAATCTCGCTTTCGCGAAAGCGGAACCAACAACATCAACGCTGCTACAGAAGATGATTTGAGACAGTTCACAGCTGCTGAGTGGAATGCGTTTACGGATAAAGAACAACAAGAAATACTATTAGATTATAGATTAACTTTTCTTGCCAATACAGAAGTGAATTGGTGTCCAGGACTAGGAACAGTATTAGCTAACGACGAAATCGTAAACGGCGTTTCTGAACGTGGTGGACATCCAGTAGTGCGCAAGAAAATGCGCCAGTGGATGATGCGCATTAGTGCATTTGCAGAGCGTTTATTGAATGATCTAGACGGATTAGATTGGACAGAATCGATTAAAGAAATACAACGCAACTGGATAGGAAAATCTGTAGGAGCTATGGTTTCTTTTCCATTAGACAGTCATAAGATAGATGTGTTTACAACCAGACCAGACACTATTTATGGAGTAACGTTTATGACGCTTGCACCAGAACATGAACTGGTAAATGAAATTACAACAGCAGCACAAAAAGATGTTGTAGAAGCTTATAAAAAAGCAACAGCAGCACGTTCAGAAAGAGAGCGCATGGCAGACGTGAAGACCATTTCTGGTGTGTTTACCGGAGCTTATGCTACGCATCCATTAAGTGGTGAGCCTGTGCCCGTATGGATAGGTGATTATGTACTTGCTGGATATGGAACTGGTGCTGTAATGGCGGTACCTTGTGGAGATGAGCGCGATCATGCCTTTGCAAACTTTTTTGCTGGTCAGGAAGGAATGCCAGTGATTAAGAACATCTTTGAAGGAGTAGACATAAGTGAAGAGGCTTATGGTGCCAAAGACAAAACACCATTAAATAACAGTGATTTCTTAAACGGAATGAGCTACAAGTCTGGTGCGATGGCAGCAGCGATTGAAAAACTAGAAGAAGTAAACGCAGGAAAAGGAAAAACAAATTACAGATTACGTGATGCGGTATTTTCTAGACAACGCTACTGGGGCGAGCCATTCCCAGTATATTATAAGGACGGTTTGCCACAAATGATAGATCGCAAGCACTTGCCTATCGAGTTGCCAGAAGTAGACGAATATTTACCTACCGAAGATGGCGCGCCTCCACTAGGTCGTGCGACGATTTGGAGCTGGTGTACGGTAGAAAACAAAGTGGTTTCTAATGATGACGACCGTGATTGTGTATATCCACTAGAATTGAATACCATGCCAGGTTGGGCAGGAAGCTCATGGTACATGTTTAGGTATATGGATGCTAACAATGAGAACGAGATATTTTCAAAAGAAGCACAAGAATATTGGCAAAACGTAGACCTATATATAGGTGGTAGCGAGCACGCGACAGGTCACTTATTGTACAGTAGGTTTTGGGTGAAATTACTACACGATTTAGGAAAAGTTAACGTAAACGAGCCTTTTAAAAAGATGATCAATCAAGGGATGATTTTGGGTGAGAGTGCTTTTGTTTTAAATGCAGGTATAATTTTTAAATGTAAATACAAACTCGATAATAGTGCTTTAAATTATGATTTGACTTCTGTTAGTGATTTTGAAGGTGAAATAGTGTCAAGTATTGATAAGAACACATATGCTTCTTACAATAAAGGTTATATGGATGAAGTTTCGGATTTTGATAAAAATAAAGTGATTGAATATGTAGAAGGGCTTTTGCCAGACCTTCAAAATAGCACTAAACCAAAATCTGAATACTTTAAAATTGAAATTGATTGGATTGAACCAATAGGAAAATTAGATAGAGTAGACATTTCTCTGATTGAGAATAATGAAATTGACATTAAGGATTTATCGAATTGGCGCAAAGAATATGAAAATGTGGTTTTCAAGACTAATGATAAAGGCAAATTGAAAGTCTCTCGTGAAGTAGAAAAAATGTCTAAGTCTAAATTCAACGTTGTAAATCCAGATAATATCTGTGATCAGTACGGAGCAGATACTTTGCGATTGTATGAAATGTTTTTAGGACCACTAGAGCAGGCAAAACCATGGAATACAGCAGGAATTACAGGAGTTTATGGTTTTATGAAAAAACTATGGAAACTGTATCACGATGATAATGGATTTACTGTAAGTGATGAGAAAGCATCACCAGACAGTATGAAAACTTTGCACAAGACTATTAAGAAAGTGCAAGATGATATCGAGAACTTCTCTTTTAATACCAGTGTGAGTAGTTTTATGATCGCTGTAAATGAGTTAACTGGTCAAAAGTGCACAAGTCGTGAGGTTTTAGAACCTCTTGCTATTTTAGTATCTCCATATGCACCGCACATCGCAGAGGAATTATGGTCCTTATTAGGTCATAACGAGTCTATAAGTGAAGCGCCTTTCCCAGTCTTTGATGAAAAGCACTTGGTAGAAAGCAGCAAGACTTATCCTATTTCTTTTAATGGTAAAATGAAATTTACATTGGATTTACCTTTAGGTGTTTCAAAAGACGAGTTGGAGCAAATGGTTTTAGATAATGAAAAAGTGCAACAACAGCTAGAAGGGAAACAGATCCGTAAAACGATTATTGTGCCTGGAAAGATTGTGAATTTTGTTGTGGGATAGAAGATTGGTTCTTCAATAGGATTATAAATATCGGGTTTAATAAATTAAATGCATGATTTACAGATGCTAATAAGTGGGATTTTTTTTAAGAAAATTTGGTTGAGTTAACTAATGATGTATATTCGTTACTGATTTTAGTAAATTTCCCTCATATTTTACTATGAATCTAGGGAGAATACACATACTAATTTTAAAAAACTTAAAAATGAAAAACATTAAATTAATCACATTAGTCGCTTTTTTAACTGTATCAACTGCTGCTATGGCTCAGCCAGGTTTTGCTGGTGATGTAGGTGATGCTCCTATTCCAGGAATTGCTCTTGCAATTGCAGCTGCAATTGGATTAGGTGTTGTAAAATTAAAGCGTAACAAATAATATTAATTATTTGGCACATATAAAAAAGGGAATCCAATTTGGGTTCCCTTTTTTATTTCATTGATTTAAGTATTGCTCTAGCAAAAGCGGTATTTCATAATTCTAATAT
>JALZUY010000206.1 GCA_023301395.1 Nonlabens sp. | reverse complement strand
GATTTGCACCAAATGCGCGGTCGAGTAGGACGTAGTAATAAGAAAGCCTTTTGTTATTTCATCACGCCGCCATACGATATGATGACTGAAGATGCTCGTAAACGTATTCAGGCCATTGAAACATTCTCTGAGTTGGGTAGTGGATTTAATATCGCTATGAAGGACCTTGAAATACGTGGTGCTGGAGATATTCTAGGTGGCGAGCAAAGTGGTTTCATGAACGAAATAGGATTTGATACTTATCAAAAAATTCTCAATGAAGCCATCACAGAATTAAAAGAAAATGAGTTCAAAGACTTGTATGAAGATGAGGAAAAGAAGGAGAAAATTCATGTAAACGATGTTACCATTGATACTGAGTTTGAATTGCTTTTCCCAGACGATTATATCAATTCTATCACAGAACGACTGGCACTATATTCTAAGTTGAACGAAGTTAATAATGAGGTAGAACTAGAGATTTATAGAAAACAGCTGGTAGACCGTTTTGGAGAATTACCTGATCAGGCAGAGGACTTATTGACTAGTATTAAATTGAAATGGATTGCTGCGAGAATGGGACTTGAAAAAGTGATCATGAAACAAGATAAGTTGATAGGCTACTTCATTGCTGACCAACAAAGTGATTTCTATCAAAGTGCAGGATTTACCGCTGTGTTACAAGCTGTGCAACAACAATCTAAAGTGTTGCGTATGAAAGAGAAGCAAACTAGAGGTGGATTGCGATTGATTCTAACAGTGGATAAAGTAAAAACTGTGGATAGAGCATTTGAGGTTTTAAACGCTGTTATGCCTGTAGTAGAAACTACTTAAAATTTACTCTTTTATGATTTTATGAATGGAAATCACTCGGTTTTCATCAAGAATATGCATAAAGTAGATCCCAGAATTTAATGAAGTTAAATCAATTTTATTGGAGTTGTCAATCTCTTGAGATAATACTTTTCTACCGTTTAAATCATATAACTCTACAATACTGAGTGATAAATCAAGAGTTTCTATATTAATATAGTTATTTGTTGGGTTAGGATATACTTTTATGTCGGTATAGCGTTGCTCATCTGTATTACTTAAAAGTGCTCCTATTTCTAGTGTGTAAATATCTGTTCTGGTTCCAAAAGAATATACTCGATCTTGGGTGATGTAGAAATTTGTTGGCATATCATTAGGTCCAGGCACATTATTTACAACGGTCCAAGTTGTTCCGCCATCTTCAGTTTTATAAACCCAACCATTACTACTTACTCCTATAGCAAATGTTGCAGAGAAGAATCGATAATCCCATATATAACCTGGGAAATTATAGTATTGGAAAGTAACGCCACCATCTGTAGTTATTTGTTGGCCTATGTAAAATGTATTTGCGTCGATAAACTCAATAGTACCTCGATCGTTATTCCCGCCAGTATAAGGAATTGAATTCCATGTTGATCCACCATCTGTAGTTTTATAGGCTTGATTGCTACTATTAGTCAATACGCCTAGGTTATTATCTAAGAATTTAATGTGCTCTACATTATTTACAGCTGCATTATGTGTCCAGCCAGTTCCTGTTTGATAACGATACAATCCATCACTTGCAAAGAAATTTCCACCACCTACAAAGAAATCATCTTGTGATTTGAGCCATATGGCTTTGGCTATAAATTGTTGTGTGATATTAGGGCCGTTAATATTTGTCCAGGTATCTCCATAATCACTGGAATAGCTCACAACGCTTATATTACCTCTGGTAGTAAGCGCTCGTCCATCTGGTAACATATGAACTGCATTGTAACCTCCAGAAACACCTTTGCTTTCCCATGTTACTCCACCATCATCTGTTCTATACATGACATCATTAAAAACACCACTACCATTTTGTCCTTTACCTACTATTAATCCAGTATCATTATCTGAAAAAGCGGCATCATCAAGGCTGCTCATAGTTACATCTTCTAAATGTGGACTCCATGTCGTTCCATCGTTGAAAGATTGGAAAACCTCATTTTCAGAACCTATGTAGATAGTATTATTGGACGCTGTAATGCTAAACAAATCTTTGTTATCGATGATTTGACCGCTCCATGTAACACCTAGATCTGTTGATGTGAGCAGTGTTCCATCATTTCCTACAACCATGTATTTGTTGTTGATATAATCAGCATCTTGTAATTGTTTGATCGTATTTGTAGTTGCAAGAGTCCAAGTCGTTCCGCCATCACTTGTATTGAATATAAGTCCACCTACTCCTATAATCACACCATTCAAATTGTCTTTAAAAAACACTTTATTAAGTGCATATTGATTTGCGCTGGGCAAGGTTAATGGTTGCCAGGTCGTTCCACCATCTATAGTTTTAATAAAAGTTAGATTTTCACCACAGGCAAACCCTATGTTATTATCTATAAAATAAACATCATAAATGTCTCTAGTAGTTCCAGACGCTAAAGTAATCCAGGTCGTTCCACCATCGATGGTTTTATGTATTTTACCATCATCTCCAGACACAAATCCTGTGTTCTCATCTATAAAAAATACATTCTCAAAGAAATAGGCGTTTAAGGTGAAATTAGTAGTCGTGCGCCATTTATCAGTAGTTTTGGTAAGCCTGTTAGTAGATATGAGATAACCTTTATTGTTATCGATCATATGTATATCTTTTGCTCCAGCATTTCCTTGTCTTCTGTAAACTGCTCCATTATCCTCACTGATGTACATGTGATTGAGCAGATTGCTTGAGTCATAGATATATATCGTACCATCTGGAGTGACGTCTATTTCTTTAAGATCCGATATGTTTTTAATAGGCGTGCGCAATGTCCATTCCTGTGCGTTTAAAACACCTTGAAAAATGAATAAAAAACCTACAATGATTTGAATTTGATATTTCATAAGAAAGAGATTAGAGACAGTTGCTACTTTGAATAAATTATAGGCTATAGTTATTACGCTTTCGCGAAAGCGTAACTAAAAAAACCTAAAACCAGTTACTCCATGGAATTCTAGAAAGTACAAGAATAAAAGTCAATGTGTAAAAAATAGCCAACACCTTGAATTTGCCGTTGCTTACAATTTTCTTTTTATGCTTAGAATATCCCATAGTTAATAAGGTGATAGCGATGATCATAGTCAGTGGATGTTCTACAAGCATTAAACGAGTCTGTGAATCACCCATTACTTCTTTCATTCCACCAGACCATGCATTAAACCATGGTGATGTGAAGTATAAAACGAGTCCTATTAATAATTGAATGTGTGTAACGATAAGTCCACCGAGAGCAAGACTGAAGTCTCTATTTCCAAATTCCTTTTTAGTAAAATAACCGATAAGTGAATTTATAGTCGCTAATCCTAAAACGATTAAAACGATGTATGCCCAACCTGAATGAGCGTATTTTATAATTTCCATAATTGATGTGATTTAAATTCAAAAATAACCATAAACAAGAAACCCTACTCGATGAAGTAGGGTTTCTTTATAAAAGGCATAATTTAAAATAGGTCTTAGTTAAAGATATATCTTAAACCTACTTGCATTTGCCATCTTGAAGATTGAGTTCCCGCATCATCAATTTGCTCAAAACTATCTGCAAAGTTAGGGTTGAAAGAGAATTCTGGATCAACACCATTACTTTCAACTTCTACAATACCTACATTACCAAAGCTGCTGTTCACAAACGCTTGCTCACCCCAATTTTTATTCAGTAAGTTTAAGAAGTTAAATACATCAAGAGATAATTGAAACGTGTGTTTCTTCTCGTTGAAATCTAAACTGAAATCTTGTAGTAATTTAAGATCTACAATGTGATTCCATGGTCCACGATCTGCGTTACGCTCAGCATATTTACCACGACGGCTGTCTAGATAATCATTACCTTCAATGAATGCATCAAGAGCAGCCCATTGGTCAGCAGGAGAAATCCCATTGTTTTCTACTAGATTAATTTCGCTTGCGTTTCTTGGAACATAAAATAATGCGTTATCACTTGAGTCGTCATTAAGTAAGTCTCTACCTTGGTAGATGTAGCTTAGTGCGCCACCTTGCTGACCGTTGTAAAACATACCTACCGTAGTTTTAAAGTTGTCATTCCATTTGTATTCATAAGATGCGTTTGCAGAAATTCTGTGTCCTACTGCAAATGCAGAATTACCGATTTGTGCCGTGTTCTTACCGTTTGTAGTAACAATGTTTCTCCACTGAGAACTGTTCTGAGAAGATGTTCCTTCAAAGATAGATTTACCTTGACCATAAGAGTAAGAAACCTGTCCTGAGAATCCGTTATCATAAGGCTTAGAAATACTTAATGTACCGTTATAAGAATAACCTTCATTTGTGTTTGTACCTAAAATAACTCTTGTGTAAGTATCATCTATTTCATCTCCACGGTCGTAGAATGGACGGCCATCTGCACCATTAAGTGTTTCAGTAGGATCTTTAAGGTTTAAATTCTGATAGAATACGTTGTTGATAGTCTCGTTGTATAAGAAATCAGCACTTACAATAAGTCCCCATACGTTAGTCTTTTGATCTATACCGATGTTATATTTCATAACCTGTGGTAATTTAAAGTCTGGAGCAAAGATGTCTATTTGTCCACCATTTGCACCACTACCTGGAGCAGGAGCGCCGTTTAATGGCTGGTTGAAAGGATCTGCAACAAAGTTTTGACTACCGAAAGCAGCAGTACCACCTACAGCGATACCATTGTTATTATAAGCACCACCTGGCCATACTAGAGGAATTCTTGAAGTAAAGATTCCTAAACCACCACGAATTTGTGTTTTTCTATTTCCTTGAACATCCCAGTTAAAACCAGCACGTGGAGAAACATGAATTTGACTTTTAATTTTCTTACCTACTCTAGCTCCTTCAAGATCTTTTCCAGCCGCTTCTAATAATGCAACGGTTCTTGTATTGAAGTCATCATTTGCTTGACCAGCATCAAAGAAAGGAACGTCAAAACGTACACCGTAAGTTAATTTAAAGTTGTCAGTTAAATTCCATTGATCCTGTGCATATAGACCTAGTTGAGAATAACTAAATGCAGCAGCCGCATTTTGAATATCATCACCACTTGTTCCAGCTGGATCTAATAAAGAGTAAGAGTGGAAATAAGAATCAGCAGCAACATCATTTGAAGGGTCGTTATCAAAATAAGTATTGAATTCTGCAAGAGAATTGAACTGGTACTGACCGTAGTTTTGTCTTACAAACACGTTTCTCATGTCGTAGTTTTCAAAGTTACCACCGAAAGTCATGTTGTGAGCACCTTTAGAAACCTCAAAGTTGTTAGTAATTGTGAAGATTTTTTGCTCAAGAATGTTTGCCGTTGAGAACGCCTCAGAACCAAACGTGATTGAACCATCACCATCGTCTATACTTACTCTAGGGAAAGGATTTCCAAGAGGATCGCGGTTATCATTTACAGATGTATAACTAACGATTAAGTTGTTTGAAAGATTCTTACCGTTTGTCGTATTCCATTCTAGTGTTGAGAAATGAGTCTCAGACGGGAAAAAGATACCTGCATTTTCAAAGTTGATAGATCTGTTACTACTTTGACTAGGAGAGATAGATTCACCACTTACATAGTTATGTTTTGCAGTTAATGTATTTTTGTCATTAATGTTATAATCTAATTTGATAGTGAATTTTTCACTATTTAATTGAGTGATTGTGTTCTCATATCCACCTGGATTGTAGCCAAATTGACTGATCAGGTTATCTCTAAGAGTATTAATCTCAGCAATACTAGAGTCTCCATTATAAAGACTTGAGTCAAATGGTCTAGGCTCTTCTTCTCTTTGAACTTCAGCATTTACAAAAAAGAATAATTTATCTTTAATGATTGGTCCGCCTACACGCACACCATAAAGATTTGCAGTAAAGTCATCTAATTTCTCACGATTGTCTTCACTAATTCCTACTGGAGTTTTACCTGCAAGATTTTCATTACGAGTATAGAAGTAAGCACTACCTTTTACTTCATTTGTTCCTGAACGAGTAATAGCATTAATTGCTCCACCAGTAAAACCTGATTGACGTACGTCAAACGGTGCAACGTTTACTTGGAAAGATTCAATCGCATCGATTGAAATAGGGTTAACACCTATTTGTCCACCATTTGTTCCAGAACCTGCAAGTCCAAAAACATCATTGTTTACCGCACCATCAATAAAGATAGAGTTGTAACGGTTGTTCTGACCAGCGATAGAAATAGCACCACCTTCAGATACTGTAGCCTGTGGAGTTTTTCTTAAGAAATCACCTATTCCACGTGTTACAGATGGCATAGTTGTTATTTCACGTTGAGAAATGTTAGTCTCTGTACCTGTTTTACCAGAGTCAAAAATACCATCTCTAACGGCTTGGATTACAACCGCATCAAGTGCGTTTGTAGAATCTACAAGAGTTGCCTCTATTCTTTCAGATTCACCTAACTGTAAATAAATGTCATTTAGTACGATTTCATTCTTACCTATGTAAGAAATAGTAATTGTGTAAGGTCCACCTACACGCATGTTTGAAATACGATAGTAACCGTCTATATCTGTAGACTTGCCATATTTTGTATTTGTAGGGCCATGTACTGCGACAACAGTAGCTCCTAGAAGTGGTTCATTCTCTGCTTCGAGAATACGACCGTTAATACTCGAGGTAGTTACCTGAGCACTTACAGCCATTGAGCTCAATAAAAGCCCAAATGCAAAAATAAATTGTAAAGATTTTTTCATTTCAATCAGTTTAGTTTGAGCTGCAAAAGTACTGACGAAATAGATATCCTACATTAAATTAACTTTAAGAATGTTAAAAAGTTATAAACTGTAAAGCATTGACATATAATAAATTAGTCATTTTTTTGTTCAAACCTTTTCAAAATAGCAGTTGTTGAGCTATCATGGCTGTCGTATTTCTTATTTTCTATGTCTTTAAGAATCGTGTCAGCAAGAACTTTTCCTAGCTCAACGCCCCATTGATCATAACTATAAATGTTCCAAATAACACCTTCGGTAAAAATCTTGTGTTCGTACATAGCAACCAGTTTTCCTATGCTTTGCGGTGTTAATTCATTAATAAGAATTGTAGTAGTAGGTTGGTCTCCTTCAAATACTTTGAAAGGTAGTAGTTTTTCAATTTCGGTATCACTTTTTCCAGCCTTTTGAAGATCTTTTTTAGCTTCATCTCTTGTTTTACCATTCATCAATGCCTCAGTTTGGGCTATGAAGTTTGCCATGAGTTTGTTGTGATGGTCAGGTTGGTCGTATTTCGCTTTCGCGAAAGCAATAAAATGAGCAGGAATCAACTTAGTTCCTTGATGAATTAATTGAAAGAATGCATGTTGTGAATTTGTGCCAGGTTCTCCCCAAATAACGTTTCCTGTATCATAGGTAACAGGATGACCGTTGCGATCTACACTTTTACCATTACTTTCCATAATAGCCTGTTGTAAATATGCAGGTAGTCTATGTAGATATTGGGTATATGGGATTACCGCTTCACTTTGTGCGCGATAAAAGTTGTTATACCATATAGACATTAAAGCGAGTTGTACTGGAATATTTTCATCAAATGAGGTATTCTTAAAATGATTATCCATTTCATGAGCGCCATCTAATAAAGCTTGGAAATTTTCAGTACCTATTCCTAACGCGACTGACATTCCTACCGCGCTCCATAACGAGAAACGTCCACCAACCCAATCAAACATGGGGAAAATGTTTGTATTATCAATTCCAAAACTCACAGCTTTATCGATATTACTACTTACCGCTATAAAATGCTTAGAAACAGCTGTAGCATCTATTTTATCTGTAAACCAGTTTCTTATAGTCGTAGCATTTGTAAGAGTTTCTTGAGTGCTAAATGATTTTGAAACGATTACAAAAAGAGTGGTCTCAGGATTAATTTTTTTAAGAACTTCTTCTACATGATCACCTTCTACATTTGATACAAAATGTAAAGTCATGTCATTTTTGTAGGCTTGTAAAGCTTCATAAATCATGACTGGTCCTAGATCACTGCCGCCTATACCTATATTAACAATAGTGTCAAATTTTTCACCATGTGCTGTTAATGTTGATCCATCTAGGATACTATTTACGTAGGTAAACATTTGTTGTTTACTATCTAGAGCAGCTGTTATATTTCCTTGTACGCTTTTGTCTGCTTTCTCAAGTGGAGTTCTTAATGCAGTGTGCAGTACGGCTCTTTTCTCTGTTGCGTTGATAATGTCACCGGTGAAATAAGAATTTATCGCCTCTTCCAGTTGACACTCGATAGCTAGAGCTGTGAGGTGTTCTTTTGTTTTTTCAGTAATGAGGTTTTTTGAAAAATCTATGAAGAAGTCGTTATCTACGAGAGTGAATTTCTCTGCTCTTGAAGGATCTTTTTTAAACTCTTCTCTTAGACTAAATTGGTCAAAAGTTTCAAAATGTTTTTCTAATTTTTGCCAGGCTTTAGTTTCGGTTGGATTTATGTTTTTCATAGAACTTCGTCGTCGTTGTCGTTTTTAAAAGGTAGTTGATCAATTTGATCCTTTTTAGGCTGGACAAATTTGAGGTAATCTTCCATTTTCTCTTCAGGTAATGGATCAGCACTAGGTAAATTTTGTTTGTAAGGATCGACTTGCTTGCCATTTACCCAAAATCTATAACATACATGAGGTCCTGTAGCCAGTCCAGTAGAACCTACTGTTCCTATAAGTTGACCTTGCTTGACACGTTGACCTACTTTCACTTTACGCTTTGTCATGTGCAAGTATTGGGTTGCATAGGTTCCATTGTGCTTGATTTTTACATAATTTCCATTACCACGAGTATAACCTGACTTAATAACAGTGCCACTTGCAGTTGCAACTATGGGAGTTCCATAAGCCGCAGCATAATCTGTTCCTTTGTGTGCTTTCCAACGTTTTTGAACTGGATGAAATCTACGCTTTGTAAAACGACTCGATATTCTTGAATAATTTACTGGCGCTTTTAAGAAAAAACTACGTAGTGTTTTTCCATTTTCATCATAATAATCGCTGATATCGTTAATGGAATCTGTCTTAAAGTCAAATGCGTAGAAAGGCGTTTTATCTGTTTCAAATACCGCAGCTTCTATACTTTCTATTCCTGCATAGATACTGTCATTAATATAACGCTCCGTATAAATCATTTTAAAACGATCGCCTTTTTGAAGTCTGAAAAAATCAATAGACCATCTATAAATGTCAGACAGTTCGTAAATAGCACTCATGCCTAAACCTTCTTCTTCCATGGCCTCAGATAGTGTAGAATTAATAACACCAGTGGCTGTTTTTCTAACAAATTTTATAGGATGCTTATCTTTATAAGCAATTAGACTATCTGCAAAATTAAGAACCACGTAATCCATTTTATTAGGCTCATAAATAAAAGCTTCGGGTGTTCCTAGGCTGTCTTTACGTTTTAAAATCTTGTACGGTTTACCTACTTGAAAGCGTCTCACGTCATAAACGTTATCCAACTCAGCAGCAGCTGTAAAAACACTCTGACCATCTACTAGGTGAGGATCTATAATATTGCCAAAGGTGTCGCCGTTCTTTACGGTATCAATTACAATCTCGTAGTTATTCAAGTCAAAGCCGTATTGCATTACTGGAGCTACAACCTCTTCATCAACAGGTTCTATGTAGACTTCTTTTTCTTTACATGCGGTAATGCTTATTCCTATTACAAGAGCAAGGATTAGAAATTTATTCATTTATTATTTTGTGTTTAACGCATGTTCAACCCATTGTTTTCCCCAGTTATCTTGCTCGTCTTGAGTCCATAATTCTGGATAAAAAATGATTTTTTGGAAACTAGGTGGTAAATATTTTTTCCAATTTGTACCACCAGTTGCTTGTACTGGATCACCTTCTTTTCTCAAATAGCGGTGAGCACTTCCCATGTGCATGAGTTTCCAGTTGATGTTTGCGTTTTGATCGTGGGCTCGCATAGCGTCTTTTAATTCTTTTGTCTTTTCTTCTTCAGGCAACTGTAAGTATCGCTGGTATATATTACTCTTTTCTACTTCATGTGCAATACGCAAAAACCTAGGTGTGTAACGTTCCTCAAACTGTTTTAGTGTAAGAGTCTTCTCAGAAGTATGCATGTCTATTCCACCTTGTTTCCAGTAACAGTGGTCATAAAGTTCCGTAATATCCTTTTTATCGCTTGCGCGGAAATCTTCTCTAACATCTGGATGCACCACATTAATTAAGTCACTACTATAAAACTCAATCATACGGAACTGCGCACTTTGGAATCCACTTGCAGGCAATAAAGACATGCGGAATTTTAAAAATTGCTCTCGTTCCATTCCCTTAATCATCACTTCAAAAGAGCTGATCAAAATACCGAAGTAACGATTGACACGTAATATTTTTTCCGTGAAATATTTCCCGGTTAAACTTTTGTTGTTAATTATTTGTAATTGCTCATGGATGATAAGTTTGAAATAAAGCTCTGTGATCTGGTGGTAACCTATAAAGATCATTTCATCTGGAAAATGAGTGGATGGAACTTGTAAACTTAATAAGGTGTCTAACCTTATGTAATCCCAGTAAGTGATATACTGATCATAAAGTAAACCATCAAGATAGGAGAGCATATCCTGACCAGAGTTTTTGAATTTTTCTTCTAGCAACTGGATGCGTTGCGCTATTTCAGGGCTTATTTCTTGTGACATGAAAACGTTTTAAGACTTCTACAAATGTAATGATACCTGAGAAATCTTAAAATGTATCTACGGAATTAAGAAAGATATTGTTAACAGCAGTTTGCTAGTTTTATTTAGGTAAGGTTTTGAATTGATATTTCAATCCTTTGAAAGCATCGAGATCTGCGGTAAGTGAACCTACAGCAAGCTTTGCTTTTATTTTTAAAGGCATTTTATTTTCATCATCGCTTATGTAAACGGTAAGGCTTTCCTCTTCTTTAAAAACACGACCTGATTGTACATAAGGCCTGAATTCTAGTGCAGGTACTTTACCAAACTTAGTGCGGATGGTATCACGGCCTAAAAATTTTAATTTGAAATCAAAATTTTCTTTGTCAAAAAACATTGGTAATTCAAATTCATCTCCTTTCTCCAGTGTTTTTATGTCCACAATGGTGCGCAAGTGATAAAATGCACTCATCATATCTTGAGTTGCAGGTTTTATGTTAATGGATTCAGTTTTATTACGCTTTTTATCATTGATTAAAGCGGTTCCTGAATCATGGTTAAAATCAATCTGGATATCCTTAGTGTGTCCACCTTCATCAATATCGCGTATAAATCGATATGGTTTTACAGTAGTACGATCTATATAGGTTTCATAACGATCATCTACTTTAAAAAATAAATGCATGAGCCCAGTGGATTTACCTTTTCCTTTAATATGAAAAACATCTTTACCATCCAGTTGATTCTCTGTGACTTGCATGGTTGCATAACTAGCGTTAAAAATACCGTAATGAATTCTAAAACGGAACCACTCACCTTCTTTAAAAGCCATTTCTGGTGGCGCAGTACTAGGCATAAATGCGGTAGTAGAAATAAATATTGCGAGTAATATAAGTAAGGTCTTTTTCATAATGCTTCTTTTGTAACGCTTATTAAGGCGATTCAATTGTAGAATTACAAAACTCGTTCCAAAACTCATATCTTTCATATAATTATAACTTAGTCCTGTGGTATTTCTTCAATAATAACTTCTTCTATTGCTTCAATTTTAAGAGAATCTGTTTCTTGATTGAGACTATCTACTACTACTTCTTCTTCATATTCATACCAGTCATCTTCAGTCTCTGAATCTTCATATAAAGAATCATCTTCATAATATCCATTGTTATTACCAAAAATATCATCAAAATAGTTATCTCCAAATTGAGAGTAATTATCAAATACATCTAGTAAACTTATAATAATAACTAGCAAACTTATTACTCCAACTACTAAGTTGAAGATTTTTGCATTGTTTACTTTTTTAAAACTATTAGGGTCATAATGTCCTGCATTCTCCTTGTATTTATTAACACTGTTGTGGGCAAGAATAAAACCTATTGTAGTAAGGATTAAGGAAATAATCGGACCTCCAAAACAACAACAAAGTACAAATAGTACTGTAGCTATAATTGCGAGTACCATGGCGCTAGGGTCTGCTGGTAATTTAGAACGATATGGTTGTGAACTCCAGTTTTCTTGACTTTGATTTTGTTGCTGACTTGCAGTGCTATCAAAATCTTGATTTGAATAATTATTATCTTCCCAAGACCTGTTCTGATTAGAGGAACTATTGTTAATGTTGTTTTCCAATTTGATATTGTTTTACTGTAATTATAGGTGCAAATATAAGTGGTTATTACAACCAGCTTTTGTGGTAATCTTCATCAGCAATCTCTAGAGCAGCTTTTGTAACTTTTAACGGTTTAAAAGTATCTACCATAACGGCAAGTTCTCCTGTTTTAGTTTTCCCTATACTACGTTCTGCAGCACCTGGATGTGGTCCATGTGGTATTCCTGCTGGATGTAAACTTATATGTCCTGCATCCACATCATTACGACTCATAAAATCACCATCTACGTAGTAAAGTACTTCATCACTGTCTATATTACTGTGATTATACGGTGCTGGAATACTGTCTGGATGGTAATCATAAAGTCTAGGTACAAAGCTGCATACCACAAATGCGTCTGTCTCAAAAGTTTGATGAACTGGTGGCGGCTGGTGTATGCGACCAGTAATGGGTTCAAAATCGTGAATAGAAAGTGCGTAAGGGAAATTATAACCGTCATATCCTACTACATCAAATGGATGTGAAGCATATACCATATCAAAAATCTCATCTTGCTTTTTTACTTTCATTAAAAATTCACCAAGCTCATCGTGAGTCTCAAGTATCTCGGGTCTTTTTAAATCACGCTCACAATAAGGAGAATGTTCTAGCAACTGACCGAACCAGTTTCTGTAACGTTTAGGCGTGTAAATAGGTCTTCTAGATTCTGTGATAAACAATCTGTTATCAGAGTCATTAAAACGCAACTTATAAATTACGCCACGTGGAATTAAAAGATAATCACCATATTTAAAATCTATGTTTCCTAAGTGTGTACGTAGTGTTCCTGATCCTTTGTGGATGAAAATAAGCTCGTCTGCATCTGAGTTTTTGTAGAAATATTCATCCATAGACTCTTGAGGAGCTGCGAGAATAATATTCACATCACTGTTAGTAAGAACTATGGTGCGACTTTCAAGATAGTCTGCTTTAGGTTTTACTTGAAATCCTCTAAATCGGTACGATTTAATATGGTTTTCCAGAGCAATCTCAGGTTTCACAGAATATTGACCTTTAATTTCTTTTACCATAGTAGGTCTATGGACGTGGTAAGAGTTTGTAGACATGCCATCAAAACCTATGGTTCCAAAAAGCTGTTCAGAATATAATTCACCGTTAGATTTTCTGAAAACTGTATGTCTTTTGGGTGGTATTTTTCCGAGTTTATGATAAAAAGGCATGTGTTTTTATTTTGTTTTCAGCAATTTCGGAAATTCTGGAGACCATTCCATGAATAAAGACAATTATTTCTAAGTAAGTGTTTTAAGGCTCGCTTTCGCGGAAGCGTTTTAAAACTGAAAACCTAGATTGACATAGAATTCACCTTGTTTTTGATCTGGACTGAAACTGTACTTTAATTCCAATGGTCCAAGAAAGGTCTCTAATCCATAACCTATGGCATATCCCGTAAAGCCGTCAGTGCTTATCCAGTCTGATTTTTCAAAAAGGTAATCCTCGATTTTTACAGAGTTTGTGCTTAAAATAATGTGATTGTTTTTAAAGATTTCATAATCAATTTCTACAAGTCCACGTATAACGGTGTTACCGCTCAAGCTTACAAAATCATAACCATAAAAAGGTAATATGTTATTGATGCGTCTCGCTCCATAACCTCCTAAGAAAAAGTCAAAAGAACTATTTCCTGGGTTACCTATAGGTAAACCCAGTAGAAAATCACCTCTTAAACTTAAATTCCCAAAACTCTTTGCATGACCTATGGATACTTGAGCTAGTGAGAACTCTTGAAAATTATTTTCTATTCCACTATTGTATACATAAAGATGGAAATCGCCATCTATTTTCCATCCACTTGATGGGAAAAACAGGTTGTCATAAGTGTCATATAGTACTTTAGTATATAAACTGCTATAGGTGCTATTTTCAAATATGGTGCGACTGTCTTCACTTATGTTTGTGCTCAATGTTTCTGTAAATAACCGCAACGATTTATGTTCTAACCCTACCGTGAAATTAAATTCATTGCCCAGCTTGGTTTGAAGATATAATTGCTGTGTCCAGTCATTGTAATCAAGATCTATAGTATTCACATTAATTTCAATTTCTGCTACTTGTTCTACAAACCGAGCATCAATTTGTTTCTCGTACTGTATAAATTCACTATGCATGCCTATAGACCAGTATTTACCTTTGTCAATGTAATAATCAAAATTGTATCTCACATTATCACCCAGAATAACGTCTGCAGATGCGGCATCACTATCAAAAAGCACATTTTTTCTGGTAAGGTTCACTAAGGCAGCACTTCTCAATAATTCATCATAGTGAACACCCAATTTCAAAAAATTACGTACAGTTGTTTCAATAACACCTATCTCAAGAAGGGCACCGTCTGGAGTATTGATGATTTCATAGTTGATTTTTGAGAAATTATTAGTCGCTTGTAAATTATTAATACCATCTCTTATGTCTGTATATGCTACATTTCCAGGAGTCTCAAGTTTAAAACGGCCGTTGATATAAGCTCGTGAGTAATTTTCATTTCCATTTATATAGACTTGAACTACGTAAAGACTATCTGAACTGATTGCTGATAAGTTAGGTCGCTGGTAATCAATTTTAACCAGGGCTTTCAATTCGTCTAACTTTTTAAAAGCGGCCATTTCACCTTCCTTAATAATTTGTTGACCGGCGTCAAATGATATGACCGAGTATTTCTCAATGTCAGGATCGATATAGATATCAGTTAAAGGTTTCTTATTCGTCATCGCAGATATAGTGCGGTAATTACTAATTTGTGTAAGAATGTCAAATGCACCGTTGAGATGATCTCTGTCTTTTAATTCATCTTGCACATCTACACCTATGATGATATCCATTCCCATAGCACGTAATTTTTCTACTGGATAATTATCAGTAACACCGCCATCTATAAAAAGTCTATTACCAATCTCTACAGGAGCAAAAAGTGAAGGTAATGCTCCACTCGCATTTACTGCGCGAGGCAAATAGCCATTATCTAGTTTAACACCTTCTCCAGTTTCCACATCTGTAGCAATACAAAAGAAAGGAATAGGTAGTTCACTAAAATCATTAACATCTTTAACATGAGAAAGCAGCCTGGATAGTAAATTATAGATGTTTTGCCCTTTGCTTAACGAGTTGGGTACTTGAATTTTAAAGTTTTTGAATGGTAAGGTGACACCATAACGCTCATTTTCTTTACGTTCAAAATATGTTTTTGATTCACGCGGGATGTCATCACTTATGATATCATCAAAATTGATGGTTTTAAAAATCGAATCCAGCTGTTTCCCAGTATATCCAGATGCATAAAGCGAGCCTACAATTGCTCCCATACTGGTTCCAGCAATATAATCTACTTTAATTCCTAGGGAATCGATAACTTTTAAAGTCCCTATATGTGCGAGTCCTTTTGCGCCACCACCAGAAAGTACAAGTCCTATTTTCTCTTTTTTAATTTCTTGATTTTGTTGCGCTGTTGCAAACGTCGCTTGCGCGAAAACGAATACTATAATAAACCAAACCTTCCTATTCATTTTCATTCTTGTAAAAGTCGATAATTTTTTGCGCTCTGGAAACTCCTACTATGCCTTCAATTTCTTTTTTACTAGCTTCTTTGATTCTTTTTACAGATCTAAAATGGCGTAATAATTCTACAGCCGTTTTTTCTCCTACTCCAGGAATATTATCCAGCTCTGTTTCAATGGCTTGTTTGCTGCGCCTGTTACGATGGTGTGTGATCCCAAAACGGTGTGCCTCATTCCTCATTTGTTGAATCACCTTTAAGGTTTCAGAACGTTTATCTAGGTATAATGGTACTGGATCATTAGGGTAAAAAAGTTCCTCAAGCCTTTTTGCTATTCCTATAATTGTTATTTTACCTCTTAGTCCTAGTCTGTCGAGAGCTTTGAGACCACTTGACAGTTGACCTTTTCCACCATCAACTACGATTAGTTGTGGTAATGGCTCGCCTTCTTCAAGTAACCTGCGATATCTTCTATGTACAACCTCTTCCATGCTTGCAAAGTCATCGGGTCCTTCTACAGTCTTAATATTGAAATTGCGATATTCCTTTTTACTAGGTTTTCCATTTTTGAAAACTACACAAGCTGCCACAGGATTAGTTCCTTGAATGTTTGAATTGTCAAAACATTCTATATGAGTAGGTTCTACGTGCAATCTTAAATCAGATTTCATTTGAGCCATCAAGCGTTTCACATGCCTGTCTGGATCAACGATTTTAATGGTCTTGAATTGTTCCTGACGGAAAAACTTTGCATTACGCAACGATAAGTCGACAATTTTCTTTTTATCACCTAGTTGCGGAATTGTAACTTTAATTTGTTTTCCTAACTCCACTTCAAATGGGACATAAATTTCCTTACACTGTGAGTTGAAACGCTGTCGCAGCTCTATAATTGCAATTTCAAGTAGTTCTTGATCGGTTTCTTCAAGTTTCTTTTTAATCTCTAAGGTATGAGAACGTACAATCGCTCCGTGAGATAACTGTAAGTAATTAACATAAGCATGCGTCTCATCAGATATTAATGTGAATACATCAACATCAGTGATTTTAGAATTAACAACAGTAGATTTAGACTGGTATTTCTGTAAGATTTCTAGTTTATCTTTAATACGTTGTGCGTCTTCAAACTCCATGTTTTGTGCATGTTCCATCATTTGGGATTCAAAATGTTTTGCAGCATTCTTATAATCTCCCTTGACAATATTGCGCACATTATCTATGTTACGAGCATAAGCGGTTTCATTCATTAAATTATCGCAAGGTCCGGCACAATTACCTATGTGATATTCTAGGCAAACTTTATATTTCCCAGCGTTAATGTTATCAGTACTCAGGTCATATTTGCAAGTACGCAGTGGATATAATCCTTTAATTAAATCCAGTAAGGTGCGCACGGTTTTCACACTAGAAAATGGACCGTAGTATTCGCTACCATCCTTAATCATTCTACGTGTTAAAAACACACGTGGAAATCGCTCTTTTTTAATACACAACCATGGGTAAGTTTTATCATCACGCAACATAATATTATATCGCGGATTCCTGTTTTTAATCAAAGAGTTCTCCAGCAGTAACGCGTCCATTTCAGTTTCCACCACTATGTGCTCAATGGTTTTAATCTTTTTAACCATCGATGTAATGCGATAGCTGTCATGATTTTTTGTAAAATAAGAAGAAACACGTTTTTTCAAATTCTTTGCCTTACCTACATAGAGCAGCTTGTGATCCTTATCATAGTATTGATAAACACCAGGTGTATGTGGTAATATTTTTATTTGAACCTCAAGAGGTGATAATTCCATAGCGATGTAAAGTTAGGAATTTTCTAGAGCACGCTTTCGCGAAAGCGTATTAAAATCAACTCATTTCTTATCATTTCCATAACGATTCAAAGAATATAATTACTTTAATTTTGAAAATAAAAAGATGGCTAGTTTTAAAGAAATCGTTGCAACAGATACTCCAGTGCTCATAGACTTTTTTGCAACCTGGTGTGGTCCATGTCAAACGATGATGCCTGTTTTAGAAAAGTTGAAAGACGAGCTGGGCGATGGAGTGAAGGTTCTAAAGATAGATGTAGATAAAAATAAGACACTTGCTACTCAAATGAATGTGCGAGGAGTTCCTGCTTTTATGATCTATAAAAGTGGTAAATTGATATGGAAAGGTAGTGGTGTACAACCGTTACATGTTTTAAAAGATCAAATCGCAAAGGCATAATGAATCTTGTAATCCATTTGAGATTTTGATGATTTTCTTAAAATTCGTTCAATTATTCTGTTATTATTGATTTCAACTATGGCTATGTCTCAAAATGATTCCACTGTACAACCGCTTAATGTTCTAGGTACTTCATTAGAATCTTGTTGCAATGATCCTTTGACAGGTTATTGGCGTGATGGATATTGCCGTACTGCAAGTGAAGATCGAGGTACTCATGTGGTTTGTGCGTTAATGACACAAGAGTTTTTAGATGATACAAAGTCCAGAGGAAATGATCTTTCTACAACTATTGCGGCATATAATTTCCCTGGATTAAAACCTGGAGATAAGTGGTGTTTATGCATTTTAAGATGGCTCGAGGCAGAGAAAGCTGGAGTCGCACCATTGATTAACCTTAAGTCAACAGATGGTGCAGCTTTAAAATATACTACGCTTGAACTTCTAGAGAAATACGCTGTAGAGTAAGACTATTTTTGCCAGTCTTCACCTTTTAATTTTGTGGCTGCAATGATCACATCCATTCTTGAAATTTGACCTATTAATTCTCCATTGTCAGTAACAGGAAAACGTCTGTGGCCAGTTTTGAGAAATCGATTTGCGGCTTCAAAAATATCAGCTTCTGCCTCAATAGTGTCGACTTGTTTAGACATGTAATCGCTTACTTTACGATCACCTACAGGCATGTTGTGATAGCGACTATCACCTATAACATGCATTAAGTCCGTATCGCTTATGATCCCTACAAGTTTTTTATTGCTGTCTACAACAGGTCCACCAGTAATACGCTGTTTAAGTAAGGTGTCCATTACGGTAGTGATTCCTTGATCTGGATTAAAGGTCACTAGTTTGCGAGTCATAAAATCTTTTACTTGAAATGCCTGATTAGAATTACTTGCTTGAGCGGTTCTTTTTCCTATAAAACTTTTAATACCCATAATCGATGTTTTTGAACATCAGTAAGATAGTGGTTTTTGACCAATAAATAAAGTGTTTAAAAAGAGGTTCGGATAATTAACAATTAGTTAAAGGTGACTTTTCATAAAATACATGCATCTTTGTTTCTTAATAGATGAAAAACTAGTGTCTAAAAAGAAACAAATTATAGGTCGCACAGATCGTGCTGATTTTCCTATACTGGAAATTGAAAATCTTGATATCAAGATTGATACTGGTGCTTATACCTCAAGTATTCATTGTACAAATATTCAAGAAGAAAATGGAATTCTTCTAGCTACTTTGTTAGATGAGGCTCATGAACAGTATCATGGTAAGCAAATGCGTTTTGATGAATATGAAATCACTAGTGTGCGCAGTAGTAATGGTAAGTCTGAGTTGAGGTATGAGGTGATAGCAAACATTAGATTATTAGGGAAACTATGGAAGATTTCATTAACTCTCAGTAATAGGGAAGAAATGAGATATCCAGTCCTTATTGGGCGCAAATTTTTATCTTCAAAATTCGTAATCGATCCTGAGTTACAGGACGTTTCATATCTCCAAGGTCTACATGAAAATTAATATACTCTCACGCGGTAATACGCTTTATAGTACAAGGCGCATGGTGGAAGAGGCAAAAGCCGCTGGTCATAAGGTTCAAGTAATTGACCCTTTAAAGTGCGATATAATGTTAGAAAGGCATAAGCCTACAGTTATTTATAAAGGTGAGAAACTGGAAAAACCAGATGCTATTATCCCGCGTATAGGTGCTTCAATTACATTTTATGGAACTGCTATTGTGCGACAGTTTGAGGCCATGCAGTGTTTTACTACAGTAAGTTCTCAAGCACTAGTGCGCAGTAGAGATAAGTTGCAAAGTCTTCAATGTTTGTCTAGTTCAGGTATAGATATGCCTAAAACGGTGTTTACAAACTTTGGGATGCATACAGATGCTATTTTAAAAATGGTTGATGGACCACCAGTTGTTATTAAAGTTCTGGAAGGAACTCAAGGAATAGGTGTCAATCTAGCTGAAAATTTTGAAAGTGCTCAAACTATTCTTGAAGCTTATAACACGATGCAATCAAGAGTAATTGCTCAAGAGTTTATTAAGGAAGCTGGTGGAGCAGACTTAAGAGTTTTTGTGATAGGAGATAAAGTGGTAGGTGCTATGAAACGCCAGGCTATGGAAGGCGAGTTTCGTTCAAATTTACATAGAGGTGGAACTGCTCAAAAAATATCACTTTCACAAGAAGAAGAGTTGACAGCTCTTGGAGCTGCAAAATCTTTAGGCCTTGGAGTTTGTGGTGTTGATTTGTTACAGAGTTCGCGAGGACCGTTAGTCCTAGAAGTTAATTCTTCTCCTGGACTGGAAGGTATAGAAGGTGCGACAAATTATAATATAGCTCAAGAAATTATTAAATTTATAGAAAGTAGTATCTAATGGAGCTAAAGTCAATTAATATATTAGATACTGAGATCTTACCAGGTCAGAGTTATAAGCTTAACTTTAATAAAGCAAAGCTTTATACGTCTACAGTTATTGAAGTTCCTGTTATTATTAAAAGAGCTCACAAACCTGGTCCTGTTGTTTTAGTTACCGGTGGACTGCATGGTGATGAGATTAACGGAATAGAAGTAGTAAGACAGATTATTGCTAAAGGTTATAACAATCCAGAACGCGGTACTATTATCTGTATGCCGGTTCTTAATATATTTGGGTTTCTAAATATGAGAAGAGAATTCCCAGATGGAAGAGATTTGAATCGTAGCTTTCCAGGAAATAAATCTGGATCACTTGCTAGTAGGTTTGCTTATCAATTTGTAAATGAAATTTTGCCTCAGGTAGAGATCATGATGGATTTTCACACTGGCGGTGCCCAACGATTTAATGCTCCACAAATAAGAGTAGATTCTAGTGATGAAAAATCTTTGGAACTTGCAAAAATTTTCAAAGCTCCGTTTTTAATCAACAGTAATCGATTGACAGGAACGTTAAGGAATACCGCAATGGAATTAGGGAAATCTTACTTACTTTATGAAGGAGGGAAATCTTTTGAAAGCGATAAAGAAATAGTAAGAGTAGCTGTACAAGGAGTGAAAAGGGTTTTAAAACATCTAGAAATGTTAGACTTTGGAATGGAATTACCTTCAGAAGTTCCGGCAAGTACGATTGTTCATAGTTCTAAATGGTTGAGAGCGTCCTATTCTGGATTGTTTCATCCTAAAGTACCTTATGGGAAGTTTGTAGAAAAAGGAGAGTATATAGCGACCATAACAGATCCTTACGGTTCTTTTAGACATAAAGTAAAGTCACACCAAACTGGTTATATACTTAATGTAAACCAGAGTCCAATGGTGCATCAAGGAGACGCTATTTTCCATATTACCATTCATAATGCACAAGAAAAATCTAAGAAGTAAATACAAGGAATTAAGAAATCAACTCAGTGATCAAGAAGTTGAAGATCTGAGTCTAGGTATTGCAAATCGATTACTTCAACTTGATATTTGGAATTATTCAAATTATCATCTTTTTTTAAGTATTGAGAAATTAAAGGAAATTCAAACCAATTATATAATGCATATCCTTCAAGGAAAGGATAAGAATATAGTGATTTCAAAAAGTAATTTTGAAGATTATAGTATGTCTCATTATTTATTAACTGACGATATGCGACTCATCATAAATAAATGGGGCATTCCTGAACCTGATGGAAACGGAATCAAGATTGAAGAAAATCAATTAGATGTCATTTTTGTCCCGTTACTAGCTTGTGATATTTTTGGTAACAGAATAGGTTATGGAAAAGGATTCTATGACCGATTCTTGAAAAAATGTCGACCAAATACACTCACAATTGGATTATCATTTTTCCATCCAATTCATGAAGAAATACATGTAGAGATCGATGACATCCCTTTAAATGTGCTTGTTTGTCCAGACAAAGTTTTTTGTTTTAGATAAAATGTATTTTTTACCGATGAATAGCAAAGCGTGTAAATGTTGTTAATTCAGTATTTTATCTTACTTTCCCATCTAAATCAAGAAACCAATTAAATTTTTCTTGACTATATTAACGTTTTTCCTTAAAAAACGATGCGTCAACACAACCAAAATGATCTTCAACAAGCTCTTGAAGATTCTTCCTATTTTCTTACAGAAATAGCTACGATGACCCAAACGGGCGGTTATAGCTGTAATTTGCTCACAGGAGCTGCATTCTTGGATGATATGACGAGAGATCTTTTGAGTGTTCCATTTGATTTTAAGCTATGTCTTAATAATATTCTTAGATTTTTTGTCGATAAATCATCTATTAAACATGTTTTTAAACAATCCATATTAGGGAAGGAGTCTATTCTAGATATAGAGATGGTCAAATTTGATGGCACTCAATTTTGGGCAAGACTCAATTGTAAACCTTTTCAGGATAATGGAAGAACAATTGGTTTACGAGGTGTTGTCACTAGTGTTGATCGTTATGTGAAAAATGCAATAAAGGCAGAAAAAGATGCATCAGTAATAAAAGCTCAAAATGAACGCCTTGTTCATTTTGCTCATATTGTATCTCATAACTTAAGGTCACACGCCAGTAATTTTCAACTTACATTACAAACATTTGATGATGTTAAAGAGCCAAATGAAATAATAGTTTTTAATAGTTATTTGAATGATATATCACTCAGTTTAAATCAAACATTGAAGCATTTGAATGAAGTAGTAACTATTAATACTAGCCTACAAATAAAGGAAAATATAGATATTGAAGCTGTTTTTAATTTAGTATTGAAAGAGTTTCAAAGTGAGATAGATCAATTAAATGCAGTAGTTGTTTATGACTTTGCTGAATTGATGTCTATAGAATATGCGCCTACATTCTTAGAAAGTATATTCAGAAACTTGGTCAGTAATACAATCAAGTACAGAGATCCGTCGAGAATCTTAAAAATTTCTGTAAAAACCAAATTTAGAAACAAACGTAGTTTACTAGTTGTAAAAGATAACGGATTAGGAATAGATTTAAAAAAGCATGGTAATAAACTATTCCATATGTACCGAACTTTCCATAATAATGACGATGCTCGAGGAGTAGGCCTTTTTCTTGTTAAAAGTAAGGTAGAGGCTCTAGGAGGTGATATAAGTGTGAAAAGTGAATTAGGAAAAGGAAGTTCATTTTCAATAAGATTTAATTAAATGTCTCAAAAATCAATATTAAAAGCATGCATTATTGATGATGATAAACTCTACGTGAGTCTTATCAAAATGCTTATTAAAAAAAATAATCTAGCACAAGAATTATTAGTCTTTGAGAATGGAGAAAAGGCCTTCGATTATTTTAAAACGGCCTTAACGACTGATCAAGATCCGAGTGATTTACCAGAGGTGATTCTTCTCGATCTTAATATGCCTATTATGGATGGTTGGGAGTTTCTAGATGCTATCGAGCCATATGCTTCAATGCTCAAAGGATACAAATTAAAACTCAACGTAGTAAGTTCTACAATTAACCCTGAAGAAGTAAAGAGAGCAAAAAGTCACTCCATAGTAAATGATTTCATCACAAAACCTATTTCAAAAGATGCCATGCTTAGTGCATTTAGAATCTAAGCTTTTTCTGGAAATGCTCTTTTACTAAAAATAATTAGTAAAGCCACACCTATTGTAATTGAGGAGTCTGCGATATTAAAAATCGCGTTGAAGAATGAAAAGGTTTCTCCACCTATCCATGGCATCCAGTCCGGCCATACACCATCAAATAATGGGAAATATAACATGTCTACTACATGACCATATCCTATTGCAGCATATCCACCAGTACTAGGAAAAGCAGTTGCCACCGCGCCATGATAACTGCCAGAAAAAATAACTCCATAAAATATAGAATCTATAATATTACCTAGAGCACCTGCAAAAATTAGTGCAATAGATAATATTAATACTTTGTGCCCATTCTTTTTGATACTGCCCCACAACCAGTATCCAATTCCAAAAACAGCAAATATTCTAAAGGTCACAAGAATTAATTTCCCATATTCTCCAGGAATCTCTGCACCCCATGCAGCTCCAGCGTTCTCATAAAACATGAGTTTGAACTTATTAAGGTCGTAAATAGGGTTAGTTGAATCTGTAGTAAGAGTGTAATTAAGTTTGATGTAGATCTTGCTTACTTGATCTATTAAAAGCACTAAAAATATAATAAGAATCGCCTTGGATAACTTCATTAGTTGCGTTTGATTATTGACAAAAATACTACTTAATCCTTAAAGGTAATATCACCATCAATAGTTTCTATTTTTTGTTTAAAAACTACTCTTTTGAAGTTTTCTTTTTTGTTGATCAAGCCATATTTTGTAATTGTTTCAATCATAGAAGTTTGTTTTGACACAGAAACAGCGGCATGTACAGATATAATATGAAAATCACCTTTAATGGCGAGTAAATTACAATCGCCAGATTGCATGTTGACAAAGAGCGTTTTAAATTTCCCACTAATTGTGATGAAACAATCGCGTGCAGTTAATTGAATTTCTAAATTTTCTGGGATGTATAAAATGGCCTTTCCATCTATGATTTTATGGGTACTCAGTTTATCTTGTGGAAAACGAAAACTAGGATTAAAGGGATCGTTTATTTTTAAAGTATCATTGACAATTTGAGAACTGAGTACTACTGCGTTTTTGTATTCTCCACCTTGACTACTAGATATTCTGATGTCTCTATTTGTAGTTGTTTTTATTTCCAGTTCAATTGTGGATTCTAAGAGTATATTCACCACTTTTACATTAGCGTTACGATAAACTATGTCGTTTGAATTGCGTTGAGAATACGCTTTCGCGAAAGCGAAAATCACCAAAAAACAACTCATAAAAAAACTCCTATAAATTATGGAATGTCTCATCGATTCAGCCATAATTTATAGGAGTTCAGTTTGTTTATGTCTAGTAGTTATTTACTACTGCATGTTTTTTGCCTCAATACTAAGAGTAGCGTGAGGAACAAGTTCCAAGCGTTTTTTCATTATTTTTTTACCCGTTACACGACAAATTCCATAAGTCTTGTTCTCAATGCGTATCATAGCATTTTTCAAATCTCTTATGAATTTCTCCTGTCTTATCGCAAGCTGAGAACTCGTTTCTTTACTCATTACCTGACTACCTTCATCAAATGCTTTAAATTGCGGTGCAGTGTCCTCAGTGCCGTTACTGGCGTCATTCATATAAGCACTCTTGATAAGTTCATGTTGTTTGTAAGCTTCGGCAAGTTTTGCTTCTACTATATCTTTAAAATACGCAAGATCTGCGTCGTTGTATCTTTCTTTTTCTGATGTGTTACTCATATTCTATATTTTATTAACCTGTATAGTGGTTACAATATCATCAAACTCAATAATTGTACCGTTCTCTACAGTTGGTATTAGCGTTAATTGATCAGCTAGTGTTTCATCTTTAATGTATTCTTTGTTTGATAATACAGCTTCATCAATCTCGTTATGCGATTGTATCACAATATTGATACGGTCTGTCACCTCGAGTCCTGAGTCTTTTCTTATGTTTTGAATACGATTCACTAGTTCTCGTGAAATCCCTTCCTTTTTAAGCTCAGGTGATATCGTTACATCGAGTGCAACAGTAATTCCAGATTGATTTGCTACTAGCCATCCTTCTATGTCTGAAGATGTAATCTCCACATCTTCAAGTGTCAAGATAATAGCATTTCCATTAACTTCTACTTCTTTCTGTCCAGTTTTTTCTAACAAAACGATATCTTCTTGTTGAAAACTCTTGATTTTCCCTGCTATTTGCCCCATTGCTTTACCAAAGCGTGGTCCCAAAGCTTTAAAATTAGGTTTTATCTCTTTTACTAGAATGCCGCTGGCGTCATCTATTAACTCAATCTCTTTTACGTTTACTTCACTCTTTACAAGGTCTGCAATAGCCTCTATTTGTGCTTTATCTCCAGCATCTAGAACAGGTATCATAATACGTTGTAAAGGTTGACGTACTTTAATACTTTCCTTTTTACGTAACGATAGGGTAAGACTAGATATTACTTGAGCCTTATGCATTTTTTCTTCTAGTGCAGCGTCTATTAATGACTCGTCTGCCTTAGAGAAAGAAGATAGGTGTACACTTTCACTCGCATCACTTTCACAAACTCCAGTTAAGTCACGATATAATTGATCCATAAAGAATGGAGCAATAGGAGCGCCTAATTGTGCTACCGTTTTTAAACAAGTATAAAGAGTCTGGTATGCGGCTATTTTATCTTGTTCATAAGTTCCTTTCCAGAAACGTCTTCTGCATAAACGCACGTACCAGTTACTCAGGTTTTCAGTCACAAAAGTGGTGATAGCACGAGCTGCTTTAGTAGGTTCATAATCTTCATAGAAAACTGTCGTGTCTTTTATCAAAGTGTTTAATTCTGATAAAACCCAGCGATCTATTTCTGGTCGTTCATTTAATGGAATGTCTGCTTCACTATAGGTAAACCCATCTACGTTTGCATATAGACTGAAGAAGGAATAGGTATTATACAAAGTTCCAAAAAACTTGCGTTGCACCTCAGTAATACCGTCCGTATCAAACTTAAGATTATCCCATGGATTTGCATTGCTCACCATGTACCATCGAGTAGCATCAGCTCCATATTTACCTAAAGTTTCAAATGGATCTGCTGCGTTACCTAAGCGCTTAGACATTTTCTGTCCTTTTTTATCTAGAACGAGTCCGTTAGAAACTACATTTTTATAAGCTACATCATCGCTTATCATAGTTGCGATAGCGTGTAATGTGTAGAACCATCCGCGAGTTTGATCCACACCTTCAGCAATGAAATCTGCTTTTCTAAGCTGCTTTTCTACTTGTTCTTTATTTTCAAAAGGATAATGCCATTGCGAATAAGGCATGGATCCAGAGTCAAACCATACATCAATAAGGTCTGCCTCACGAGTTAGCTTTTCTCCAGTTTTACTTACTAGATAAATATCATCTACCACGTTTTTATGAAGATCTACAAGATTGTAATTCTCTTCACTCATATCGCCAGATTTAAAACCAGCAAAAGGATTAGAAGACATAAACCCAGCGGCGATAGATTTCTCAATCTCTACAGTAAGTTCTTCTATAGAGCCTATGATTATTTCTTCAGTTCCAGTTTCATTTCTCCATATAGGAAGCGGTATTCCCCAAAAACGAGAACGCGATAAATTCCAGTCGTTTGCATTTGCCAGCCAGTTACCAAATCTTCCTTCTCC
>JALZUY010000205.1 GCA_023301395.1 Nonlabens sp. | reverse complement strand
GCAAGATGTAAATGTTCAAGAAGTAGAAATAATTTGGCCAGATGGGAAGATGAGCTCGTTTAAAGACGTAGAGGCTAATCAAGTTCTAGAAGTAGATTATGCGCAAGCAAAAGCTGCTATAAAGAAAGATAAAATCACTAATGCCTTCTTGACTTCACTTAAAAGTAATGATTTAGGAATCGATTTTAAGCATCAAGAAAATGAATTTGATGACTTTCAAGAACAAATACTATTACCACATAAATTATCTCAAAATGGTCCGTTTTCGGCAGTGGAAGATGTGAATAGCGATGGTTTACAAGATTTATTTATAGGTGGAGCTGCAAATCAAAGTGGTGCTTTATACCTTCAAAATGCAAATGGTGAATTCGTAAAGAGCCTTTCACAACCGTGGGAACAGGATTTGAAATCAGAAGATATGGGATGCCTCTTCATAGATGTAGATGGAGATAAGGACCTAGATTTATACATCGCTAGTGGAGGAAATGAATTTAAAATAGGTAATGCCTCACTCAGAGATCGATTATATATAAATGATGGGTCAGGTAATTATAGTAAGAGTAAAACTTCTCTTCCAGTAATCGCACAAAGCTCGCAATGTGTAAAAGCTGCAGACGTGGATAATGATGGCGACTTAGATGTTTTTGTAGGAACACGGCTTATTCCTGGTAAGTACACGTTTCCAGCAACCAGCTATTTATTAATTAATGAAAACGGGATATTTAAAAAAGCAATTGATGACACTGCAGGAGCTTTAACAGATTTAGGAATGGTTACTGATGCTGTTTTTACTGATATTGATGGTGATAATGATGAGGACTTAATGATCGTAGGTGAATGGATGGAAATTAAGGTTCTTACCAATAATAAAGGCGTTTTTAAAGATGAATCTTCTCAATATGGACTTGATGATACTCGCGGTATATGGTGGTCTATAACCGCTAGTGATTTAGATAATGATGGAGATGATGATTACATTGTTGGAAACCTAGGTAAGAACAATAAGTTCAAAGCATCTAAGGAGCACCCATTTAAGGTTTATGCCAGTGATTTTGATAACAATGGTACTAATGATGTTGTACTAGCAAAATTCTATAAAGATGATTATGTGCCGCTTAGAGGTAGAGAATGTACAAGCCAGCAAATGCCTTATGTGGCTGAGAAGTTTAAGGATTATCACAGTTTTGCATCATCTAAACTTATTGATATTTTACCAGAGGATAAGATAGAAGGAGCTGTCAAATATGAAATTAAGAGTTTCGAGAGTATCATTTTAATTAATAATAATGGTAAGCTCGAGATAAAGTCACTGCCTAATGAGGCTCAAATCGCTCCTATTAAGTCAACTCTAGTCTATGATGTAAATGGAGATGGCTTTATGGATCTTGTAACAGTGGGGAATCATTATGGAGTTGAAGTTGAAACGGTACGATACGATTCAGGTTTTGGAGCTGTTCTTTTAGGTGATGGAAATAATAATTTTAATTATATCTCACCACAGCAAAGTGGTTTTTATGTTCCTTATGACAGTAGAGATATAAATAGAATTGATACAGTGAAAGGCGAGATCTTTTTAATTACAAATAATAATAACAGCGTTTCCTTGTTTGAGACTAAATCTTAAATAAGAAATGTTTAGTAGTTTTTTAACGCTTTCGCGAAAGCGTTTTCTCAATAATTTTGAAATCATTCTTAGGTTTTAACACTTAATTCAATTTGATATATTTTAAAATTATAAGAAGTATGAATATCCAATATGTTGTGTTTTTTATTCCTGTTGTGTTTCTGTAGCGTTATTTTTTTGTGTCTTTTCATCGATTAAATCCTTTGATGAAGTCTGTTTTTCTAAATAGAAATGAACTAAAGTTTTTAATTCTCTAACCTTTTAAAACCCCTTTTAATATTAGCCTGATCTATAGAGATTGTTTAAAAATTACTATGTTTATTTTGAGAATCATTAATATTAAGTCTTGTAAATCGAGCATTCTACACTTTTTATGACCCTTGTATAGTTTTTGTATGGGTAATAATAACCTTTTCTTGAGTGAAAATGCAGATATTGTAATCTCAAATACTAATAATTAATACTATGAAAAAAATTACTCTTTTATTAACGCTTCTTATCAGCTCAGTGTGTTTTGCACAAGTTGTATTAGAAAATTTTGACGGTGCAACGGCTCCGACTTTGGGTTTTGCAAACGGTCCAGGTAGTGCTACTATCGTTCCAGATCCTGCTTCAGGAGGAACAAATGGTAACGTGCTAGAAGTTGTGACAGGTGCAGCATCTGCTCCATGGCAACAGGCTGAACTTACTTTACAAAACGACTGGATGGATCTAACTACTACTAAAACAGTAACAGTAGATGTGTTTTCTAACACTTCATTTGATATGCTTGCAAGAGTAAGCGGTGGAACTGGTCCAGACTCTGCAACTGATGCTAGTCATATGGGAACAGGTTGGGAAACATTAACTTTTGACTTTAATATTGCTAGAGATATTCCAGATGTAGCAAACGGTCTATACCCGAGAATATTTTTCTTTAATTTATGGGATAGCACTGCAAACGGTTGGGTTTGTGGAACCGCAAACTGTAGCCCAGTATCAACTAGTTATGTTGATAACATTACAGCTATGTCTGCTCCAGCACCAGCGACATGTAATGATGGAATCCAGAATCAAGGAGAAACAGGAATTGATTGTGGTGGACCTTGTGCGCCATGTAATGTGCCGCCGGCAACTGCAGCTCCTACACCACCTAATAGAGCGCCAGCAGATGTGATTTCTCTTTTTAGTGATGCTTATACAAGTATAGGTGTTGATACATTTGACACTCCTTGGTGTGGAGCAACTACTACTGACGTAATGATTGCTTCTAATCCAACTAAATTGATTACAGGTCTAGGTTGTGAAGGTGTTGAATTTGTTGCAAATAGATTTGATGCAACTGCATTTACACATTTTCACATGGATATTTTCACAAGTGAGGATACAACAAACAAAAGTTTTAATGTAAAATGGTCTAACTGGAATGGTGGAGCAGCTGAAGCAAATGCAATTGAGTTTTCTGTTACTAATGCAAACATGCTACCTACTCCTAATCCTGGAACTTGGATTTCAATTGATATTCCATTAACTAGTTTTACTTCTATTGTTAATGCTGACAGAAATGACTTTGTTCAATTTGTTATTTCTTCTGACATAGGAACTGTTTATTATGATAACTTATATCTTCATAAAGACACTACTGCTGGTTTAGATGATGTTAACGGAGCTGCTTTTAAAGTATTCCCTAACCCAACTCAAAACAACTGGACTATTTCTGGAAACTCAATGATTCAAAATGTAACGATTGTTGATTTATTAGGTAAAGAAGTTACTTCAATAAATCCAGGAAAGTTAGATGTTGAAATAGATGCTAATGGCTTGAAGTCAGGAATGTACTTTGCAAGAATTGAAAGTGAAAACGGTGTGAAAACTATGAAGCTTATAAAAGAGTAAATTTAAGATTTTAAAATTACCTTTATTAGAAAAATGGCTGTCTGAAAGGGCAGTCTTTTTTATTTTTGATAATTCTTGATCACTATAATTAAAGATCAATAAACACGTTTTAAAGAGAGTTTATATATGCATATGTTCTATAGAGTCGTTTTAGTAGCATTATTAGCAATCTTATTTTCAAGTTGCGATAATAAAGAAAATAGTTCTTCTCTAGCTGCAGAAGATCAAAGACAGTCAAACGATTTGATTAAAGAAACAAGTCCTTACTTGTTACAACATGCTTATAATCCTGTAGACTGGAAAGCTTGGAATCCAGAATCTTTAGAAGTCGCTCAAGAAGAAAATAAACTTATAGTGATCTCTATAGGTTATTCAGCTTGTCACTGGTGTCATGTGATGGAAGAAGAGAGTTTTGAGAATGATTCTATTGCCGTATTAATGAATGATAACTTTGTAAGTATTAAAGTTGATCGTGAAGAAAGACCAGATATAGATAAGATTTATATGGATGCTGTTCAGTTAATGACTGGTAGTGGAGGCTGGCCGCTTAACTGTATTACGTTACCAGATGGACGACCAGTTTTTGGAGGTACTTACTTTTCAAAATCGCAATGGGAAAGAGTTCTAATTGACATGTCTAATTTGTATAAGACTGATCCAAATAAGGTTATTGAATATGCAAATCAATTAACGAAAGGTTTAAAGAGTACCGAATTAATAACCGTTAATAAAGATATTGTAGCATATAATAAGGAATCACTAGCTTCATTAATAGATTTATGGAGACCTACTTTAGATTCTATTAATGGTGGTGAGTTAAATGCACCTAAATTTGCTATGCCTAGTCAATTGGATTTTTTATTAAGGTATGCATATCAAAATGATGATCAAGCTTTACTAAAACACGTAAAAAATTCTTTAGTTAAAATGGCAAATGGTGGTATATATGATCAGATAGGTGGAGGTTTTTCAAGATATACTGTAGATGAAGAATGGCATGTGCCTCATTTTGAAAAAATGCTTTACGATAATGCACAACTTGTAAGCCTTTACAGTAATGCCTATCAATTAACGGGTGATGTATATTACAAAAAGATAGTAGAAGAAACCTTGACATTTGTCAGTGTAGAATTAACTCAAAAAGAAGGAGCTTTTTATTCATCTCTAGATGCAGATAGTTTAAATGAATTAGGAGAGAAAAAAGAAGGCGCATTTTACACATGGACACAAGAAGAATTGCAACTTGCACTGCAATCAGAATTTGAATTATTCAAATCCTATTACAATATTATTCCTTCAAGAAAATGGGAAGATGATACTTATATACTTTTCAAGACACAAACTGATGCTGTATTTCTAAAAGAAAATAATCTTTCTCAAGAACAATTTGAAACTATGGTTGCAAGTTGGAAAACTAAATTATACGATTTAAGAAAAAACAAAAAAAGACCATTAACAGATGATAAGGTGTTGACCTCTTGGAACTCTTTAATGCTTAAATCATATGTGGAGGCTTACACAGCTTTGGGCGATAAAAAACATCTAGATATAGCCATTAAAAACGCAAAATTTATAAAGTCAAAACAATTAAATAAAGATGGGTCGTTATTTCATAATTATAAAGAAGGTAAAAGTACTATTAATGGATTCGCTGAGGATTATGCGCATACCATAGATGCTTTTATAGTGTTATACCAAGCAACTTTAAATGAAGACTGGTTAAATACAGCAAATGACCTTATGCAGTATTCTATAATACATTTCTATGATGAGAATACAGGTGTGTTTTATTTCACTTCAGATAATCAGTTAAACTTAATCTCACGTAAAATAGAAGTTGTAGATAATGTAATTCCATCTTCTAATTCTGTTTTAGCTCAAAGTTTATTTAAACTGAGCCACTATTATTCTAATCCAAAGTATGCTAAGGTTGCACAACAAATGCTAGCAACTATAGAGAGTGATATTAAAAATACACCATCAGGTTATTCAAACTGGCTCCATTTATATATGGATTATTCAAATCCATATTATGAAATTGCTGTTTCAGGTAAGGATGCGATTAAAAAAGTAAGTCAATTGCATAAACAGTACATACCTAATATATTAATTGCAGGTGCTACTAGTGATAGTCAATTGCCTATTATGAAAAGCAGGTTTTCTGAAGGTGAAACATATATCTATGTATGTTTAGATGGTAGTTGCAAGTTGCCAGTTACAGAGATAGATGATGCTATAGATCAACTTGTGAAGTAATGAATTTGAGAGTGATTAATAAGCTCAATAATTTACTTATTGTGAAGAATGTAGTTTTTAGTTAAGGTTATAATTTCTTCTATCACTGGATGATCAGCATTTCTTATCCAGTTAAAGTATTTAAGTAATTTTTTAGAACTTGAGTAATTGTCAATCGTATCAAATTCTCCACTATTATAGGAATTGAAAATACGGTCCTCAATTTCATTCTCTGAAATTTTTAATAAGCCTATATGTCTTTTGTCTTCAATGATTTTAGCATAGAGCGTATCAATATCAATAATATTTCCTTCTAAAATTTGAAAGAAAGACTTATTTCTAATTATTAAAACACCAGTTATGTTTTTCTCTTTATTATATAGGTTTACAGATTTTATTAAAGAATTAATATCATCTTTATTAAGATTGTTTGCGAAACTGCTTATGTAACAGATTACTTTCATAATTGACAAGAAGGTAAGTAATGTTTAACAGAATATTTTAGAATATCACTTTAATTATAACATCATAAAAATAGATTTATAAAGATCAGTAGTTAGTTACGCATTAATTTAGATTGATAAATAATATCTGAGTTGACCATTTTGGTAACGAGGTTATTAAATATGATCGCTTTAGTTTTTGACCTATTTATTCTAAAGCAAAATCTATTAAAGTATCTATTTAGATTATGTTCGCTTATCAACGAATATGTAGTTCTGATCCGAGATTTAACTTGATGAATCATTATATGTAATGTCTTGAAATTTAATCCTCCATTACTCTTTATTTGAGTAATTTGGTAGGTCTTTGAAATAGGTCGATAACCTCGCCACTGGTCTGTAACTACTTTTGCTTCACGACTAATATGATTTGCAAAAATGTATTGTAGAGATTGTGCTGAGAAGTCTTCTATTTTCATGGTATACATTCTTTTTACTTTTCCATCTTCTGTGAGCTGTATAGCGGTAATGGCCTTCTTTTTCTTTCCTGGATCTCTACCACCAATAACAAATTCATCTACATGAACGTCTCCATCCATTGGGTTATTACCGCTTGAAGACATAGCTTCACGAACCTTTATCATAAAAAGTCTAGCTGTCTTTTCAGTAACCCCATAACGTACACCCATATAACTAGCTGATAGGCTTTTGGTTGTAGTAGCCATTTCAAAACAAATGAAAAAGCCTTTCTAACACCAAACTTGATCTTATGAAAAAGTGTGTTTTCCATAGCTGATTCAGTATGACTACAAATATTATATTGTCTTCCAAAGTTCTTGACAGGCTGATATCTTGAATGGTCACATTTAAGATATTTATAGGCCGTCTTTGACTTAATAAATGATAAGTATTCTTTGCAATCTGTATCTGTTTTGAACCGATCAGAGAACTCTAGAAGATTTTGACCTTTAAAAATATCAATAAATAACTGTATCTATTGATATACAAGATAAGCAATTAACTACTGACCTCTATAAGATGAAATAAAACTAGGATACTCATCACTTTACTGTCAGACATAATAAATTTTCTATTACGCTTTTTGATAGAATTAAGTGATTTAATACCATAATTAGCGATTGTAGCGTCGTAATCTTTCATAAAGTCATCGATTTTACAGTAAATTTCAATAACTTTAGATTCGGAAATCATAAGAGAAATTTTTTGTAAAAGATTGTATTTCAGACTATTAATGTGTAAGTTGCTTCTCTTTTTTCCTATTTCAAAATCTACTTTTTTAGATCGAACTCACATTAAATTACGTATTAATCAAAAAGTTGAGTATGTTGAGGACTTATTTCTTGTTTTTTTTATTAATAGGTGCTTTACAACTTCTAACTGCTCAAGGAGAAGCGTCAAACTGGTATTTTGGAGGTAATGCTGGTTTAAGTTTCAATAATGGAACTCCAACTGCGTTAACAAACGGTAGTTTAAGTACAATTGAAGGTTGTGCAACAATCTCAGATGCTCAAGGGAATTTAAGATTTTATACCGATGGTAGAACTGTGTACAATAGGATACATCAAACTATGCCTAACGGTTCTCAATTGCAAGGGAATTCTTCTAGTACACAATCTGGTTTAATAGTTCCTCATCCAGTAAATCAAAATTTATATTTTGTTTTTACTCTACAATCTCTTGCTGCTCCAGCTGGTTTGAGATATAGCGTTGTTGACATGTCACTAGATAATGGATTAGGAGATGTGAATATGGATAAGAACATATTGCTTCATGTTTCTACAACTGAGAAAATCACGGCTGTAGGACATTCAAATGGTACCGATGTTTGGGTAATTGCTCATCGTTATAATTCAAATGAGTTTACATCTTACTTGATTGATGGAGCAGGATTAAATACCACAGCAGTAATTAGTGCAGTAGGTAATAATGTAACCGTACTAGCAGATACTATTGGTCAAATGAAAGCTGCACCTGATGGGACTAAAGTAGCCGTTGTTTATAATGAATCAGAAATTTTAGAGCTTCTAGATTTTGATGCTGCTACTGGTGTGTTGAGTAACCCTTTTCAGATTACCTCGTTTGGATCTAATGCAGGATTCAATCCTTCTAAAATCTATGGACTAGAATTCAGTCCGCGAAGCAGATTTTTATATGTCTCTGAAAGTTTTGATGGGATTTTTCAATTTGACTTGAGTAATTTCAATGCTATAGATGTAGATGCTTCAAAAACCTTTCTAGGTGCCAAATCTTCAAATACAGCTTCTGGTTCAAATAATTCTCTCCAGCTAGCTAGTGATGGTAAGATTTATATTGCACAGGATGGCTCTACTCAACTAGGCGTTATTAATAATCCAGATGAAGTAGGTGTCTTATCTGCTTATTCTCAAAACGGAGTAAGTCTTAATGGAAGAAATTCCCGATTAGGATTACCACCATTTGTACAATCCTATTTTGATATTGGGTTTATTGTAGAGAATCTTTGCTTAGGAGATTCAACACAGTTTACAGCAAATTCGTCTCAGTCATTCATATCTGTTTCTTGGGATTTTGGTGATGGGAATACTTCAAATCAAGAAAACACAAATCATATTTATGCAACTGCGGAAACTTATAATGTGGTTCTTAATATTACTGCAACAACGGGTCAAGTTTTCACAGACTCGGCCATGATCACTATATTTAATACTCCAGTCGCAAATATGTTAACAGACATGGTTCTTTGTGATAGTAATGGAGATGGTACTGAAATGTTTGATTTAACCAGGCAAAACACTGCGGTATTAAATGGGCAAGGACCTAATGGTCTAAGAGTAGATTACTTTGAGTCTCAAGCAGATTTAATTGCAAATACGGCTATAGTAAATCCGATTTCTTATAGTAATATTTCAAACGATCAACAGGTCATCGCTAGAATAAGTGTGGTAGGTAGTGAAAACTGTTTTGATACGACCACTTTTGAATTACAACTCATACCTAATCCTCAAGTATTATTAGAACAGGAGTATTTTGTTTGCGATAATCAACTAGCTACGATTAACGCAGGAACTGGTTTTGATGAGTACTTATGGTCCACGGGTGAGATGACATCATCTATTATTATTACTACGGCAGGAAGTTATGATGTTACAATTTCAAATATTCAAGGAGCTACCAGTTGTGATACCACAGTCACATTTGATGTGCTAGAAACTAGTGTTCAAATTTCTAATATAATAATTAACGACTGGACTTTAAATGATAATTCAATAACGATAGAAGTTAATGGTATAGGTGACTTTGAATACTCTATAGATGGTAGTTCTTATCAAAGTTCTAATGTGTTCTCAAGATTATCGATTGATGAATACACGATTTACGTGAGAGATGTTGATGGTTGTTCTACCGTTTCTCAGGAAGTTGTAATGTTATATCACCCGCGATATTTTACACCAAATGGTGATAATTACCATGATTTCTGGCAAATCATCAATGGCAGTAACGAGCCTAATAATAAAATTTTCATCTATGATCGCTATGGTAAACTTCTTAAGCAAATCAGTGCCGATGGAATAGGATGGGATGGAACCTATAATGGTGCTCCTTTGCCAGCAAGTGATTATTGGTTTATAGTAGAACGCGAGAATGGAATTACTTATAAAGGACATTTTTCACTTTTGAGATGATTTTGATCTAATCTTATTCTCATAATTTATTTCTTAATAAAACAATTTTATTTTACAACTAATCAGTTATCTCATAGAGTATTGAGATTAATGCAAATTCAATTAAATATGTAGTGAAAAATAAATTGAATTAATTTAGCATTTTATATTTCTGTTTAGAAAATAAAATAAATTAACTTAGTCTTATATGTTTTTATTCACACAGTTTACTAGTAAGGCTATTAGGACTCAAATGTTAATTCTAAGTGCTATTTTCATAGTTATCAACGTAATTACTGTTGTCCATGGAGATCTACAATATATAAGGCTTGCTAGATTCGTTTCTACTCTCGCTGTTTTTTTATTTTTCGTTATTCAAGTTCGTCATTATAGTAAATGGATTTATTTGATATATCTTTTAGAGTTATGCTCAAGTATAGGTTTTACTTTTTATGCTTTATCTTTTGGGCCATTAATTTTTTTGTTCTCTAGTGTTCCTTTATATATAATACTAGGATTATGGGTTTTTAAGAGTATTCAATGGACTTCAATTAAACGTTATGAATACATCATATTTACGTTCATGTTTTTAGCTAATACTTGTTTTTTTATATATAGCATTTACGGTTTTGAAGAAAGTTTAAAGTCTCAGTTAGAATTCTTCTTAATATTACTTACTGGAATAACTGGAATGACGGCTTGCTTCTTGTCAGGCCTTTCAAATTCTACTAGAGAATCTTTTAAATCAACTTACTTTTTGTTTGCCATTTTTGCTTTTGTATTTGCAGACTTTTCAGCAATGATGGCTCATTATTATGAATTGTTTCCTCAACGATTCTTTTTCCTGGAAAGAGCCAGTTATTTGTTTGGGCTTTATATCCTAACACGTTTTTGTTATATCGATAACCAAGGTGCCAAAGCAGAAGAAACTGAGGACCTCTAAAAGATCTTCCCAGGATTTAATATATTACTAGGATCCATAGTAGATTTAATAACTTTCATTAAAGTGATTTCTTCTGGACTACGACATAGTTCTAGGTAATCCTTTTTATGAGTTCCTATACCATGTTCTGCACTCACTGAGCCACCTATTTCTTTGAGTCCATCATAAATACAATGATCAATTTCTTTCTTCAATTCTATACTTAAATTTGATTTACCTATCATAAAATGAATGTTTCCATCTGCTACGTGACCAAGGGCATAAATTTGTTCAACACCTTCAATTATTGCTAGGGATTTATAACGTGCAGCGATGTAATCACCTATTAAAGGAATGGGAAGACTTATATCAAAGTGCTGATCATGTTTCATGAAATCTACTAGGTTATTTACATCCTCTCGTATTCTAAAAAACCACTCTACATCACTCTCAGATTGAGCCATAACGGCATCAAGTATAAATCCCTTTTCGAGTGCATTTTCAAGCAACGTTTGAAACTCAGTATGATCATTTTGTGTATGACTACCTAGCGTTTCTATAAGAACATAATAGTTGTAGTCATAAGGCAATGGTGGTCTTACAATATCGCTCACACTTGTCATTTGCTCATAACTATTGCGCCATATCAATTCAAAACCGCTTAGTTTTCCTGCAAGATTACTATCCATATACTTCAAAAAACAAACGACTTTATCATAAGAATCAAAACCTATATAAGCTGCGTTTCTGCTACTAGGTGCTTCTTCTAGTTTTAAAATAGCCTTAGTAATTATTCCTAAAGTACCTTCAGACCCTATAAAAAGCTGCTTTAGATCATAGGCACTATTGTCTTTGATGATTTTTTTCATAGATGAAATTAGAGTGCCATCTGCGAGGATCGCTTCTAGTCCCAACACTAGTCGTCTAGTCATTCCATATTTAAGAACTCTCAAACCACCAGCGTTTGTAGAAATTACTCCGCCGATTTGAGCACTACCACGAGCTCCAAAATTAAGTGGGAAAAGTAATTCCTTCTCAGTAGCGGCATCATGAATATTTTCTAGAATAACTCCAGCTTGAACAGTCATCGTTCTACTGGCAACATCTATTTCTTCAATTTTATTTAATCGCTCGGTGGAAATAACAACCTCGTTTCCTTTAGTTTCAGTACTTCCTACAAGATTTGTGAGTCCTCCATGGACAACAACAGGTAAGTTGTTATTATGACATATTTCCATGATAGCACTTACTTCTTGAGTGGTTGATGGTAGTAAAGCGCACAATGCTTTAAGAGGTTCATCCATGTGCCATATATGGTGGTAACGATCGTTAAGACCATCTCCATATATGATTTGAGAATCGTTTAGTATTTTTTGAAACAAGTGATGACTCATTAATTAAGAATTGATTTTGCTGTAAAGCGTTGAAAATTGTAAGCTTCAAACTAACTATAAAGAAGCATATTACAAAGTCTCAAATGAAATTTAGTTCATTAATTTTTAACCATAATATACCAGTCCCATTCTGTAGGATTTCCTATACCTACACTAGGTGTGTATAAAAGCAAGTGAACGTATTCATCTGGATTGTTTGCTCGGTATTTTGCAACCACGTCAAGATCTTTAACAGCAATCCATAATGCGGTATAGTCTATCATGTTAGGATAATAAGCTGTTTGATCATAATTAACTACTTTCATATAGTAGTCACTAGGTTGTGGTGCTGGTTGATTAGATAATGAAAAACTAGCTGGTAGATCCATGTTTTGTGGATAACTACGTTCTCCTAGTCCAGCCCATACAATGGTGCCGTTAAAGATCATTTCATTCAACCCATCATAATAAACCTGCACACTACCAAAATCGCCAGGCTCTTGAAATCCTGTCGATAAACTGAAGGAATTGTGATTTTGAAAATTTAAAATTGTTCCTCCTTCAAAGGTGTTTGTCAAGTAATCAACTTTGAGTAATGCCACATTATTTGATTTTGTACTCGTTAAGCTACTTGTATTGCTACTGGTACAACTTACTAGGATAGAGAGAATTAGTAAGGAGAGTAATAAGCGCATAAGTGTTTATTTATAAGCAAGGTAGTGAAATGTAACGCGTTTGTAGATAGGTGTTGTTTAATATACGCTTTCGCGAAAGCGTATATATTTTAAAAATCTAGATTACTCCATCCATAGTTGACCACGATGTGGCTTTAAAGCATCTCTCACTGGTGGCATAGCGGCTTCATCAATTCCCATGTAGGCAATATGATGATTTTTACTTAGTTTTTCTGTTCCAGTTCCTAGGCTAGAAATGCCATCTCGTTCAATGAACTCATCGAGGTGAATCAAGTGATGTGCTGCAGTGCGCTCTGCATCTGGACCTTTAAAGTCCCATATTAATTTAAGTTTTCTATCCATGGTAATTACTTTGTTACTGCAAATGTCTTAAAATCTTCCATGTGTTGATGTGTTTGGGTCGTAAATAATTGTGGTCGTCCTTTTGCGATGAGTCGCATCATTCCAGTAAAAGTAAATGTAGCAGTACTATCCCATACAGTAACTGTCATAATTGAATTACCAGTTGTGATTTCTTTTTCATGAAAACGATTGCTTTGTTTATTAATCACTCCATTAGTCTTATAAGTAGCTTCCCATAAATGAGGTAAGTCTATGGCTGTGATTTCTTCAATCATGGTAATGGTTGTTCCTGCAGCTTTTATCTTCATGGAACGTTTACTGCCTTTTTCACCTACAATTGGACTTAGGTTTTTAAAACTCACCAATCCTTTTTGCCATTCCTTAAAATAATCTTGATTTTTAAATAATTCCATCACCTTATTAATATGTTGTGGTATAGTAACTTGATGTTGCGTTTCGATCATAATCTTTAAGTCGATAAATTGCTTAAAACTAACTTCTACTTTTTATAAAAAGGTTCACAAATAAAATATACTATCTATGGATGGCAAGCGTTTTGCGTAAGGTTAAAATATGATTATTTTTGCTAGCCTTGAAAGAGAAAAAATATGAATTCTATAAAACATTTTTTTACAATACTATTACTTGTCTCAAGTACTGTAGCAGTTGCACAGGAATTAGATAATAAAACACTACTTACTATAGATGGTACCGACTATGATGCAGGTACTTTTATGAGAGTGTATCTCAAAAATCTAGACGTAGTTCAAGATGAGTCTCAAAAGGATATTGATAATTACTTAGATTTATATATTGATTATAGGCTTAAATTAATACAAGCCTATGAGCTTGGGCTGGATAATAAAGAGTCTTATAAGAAAGAACTTAATAATTATCGACAGAGCCTAGCTCAATCATACCTTACAGATTCTGAGGTTACAGATACTCTCGTACAAGAAGCATACAACCGCATGACTCGTGAAGTAAAAGCAAGTCACATTCTTGTAAAAGTAGGTCCTGGAGATGCTGCAAATGACACGTTAACGGCCTGGAATAAAATTCAATCCATAAAAGAAAAATTAGATACTGGAGCAGATTTTGCTCAATTAGCTCGTTCTCAAAGTGAAGGTCCTAGTGCTGGTGACGAAGGTAAACTAGGTTGGTTTAGCGTTTTTAAAATGGTATATCCATTTGAATCTGCTGCGTTTGATACTCCAGTAGGTAAACATTCTAGTGTTTTCAGAACAGACTTTGGATACCATATCGTAAAAGTGTTTGAAGAACGTGCAGCAAGAGGAGAAGTACTTGTTTCACATATCATGACTTTTGATTCCAGAGAAGCTATAGAAAAAACTGCTGAGAGACGAATCAAAGAAGTGTATAAACAACTACAAGAAACAGGGAAGTTTGAAGAACTAGCTCGTGAGTTCTCAGATGATGTGAGTTCTGGTTCTCGTGGAGGGAAATTAGATCGTTTTGGAACCGGTGGTTTAAATGCACCCGTTTTTGAGAATACTGCTTTTGGACTCACTGAAAAAGGACAGTTTTCAGAGCCTATTCAAACTAAGTTTGGTTGGCATATTATCAAGTTGATTGAGAAACATCCATTAGGAGATTTCAAATCACTTGAGGCTACTATTAAAGATAAGATCAGGAAGTCACCTCGTGCCCGTAAAATTACAGATTCTTTCAATAAAAATTTGAGAGAAAAGTATCAAGTAGAAAGATCAGATAATGTACTTACAATTCTTAACGGCGTAATTACAGACTCTATATTATCTAATAAATGGCAGTATGACTTAAATGGGGAAATGGTAAATAAAACCATATTCTCCATTAAGGATGAAAAGTATACTTATGGAGATTTCTACAAAACGGTCATGCAAAGACAAAAAAAAGATTTCACTAATTATGCAAGCAAGGAAGAGAAAATAAAAAAGTTCTATTATGGTTTCATAGATAGTTCTATTGCAGATTTCTATGGTGAAAACCTAGAATTTGAAAATAAAGATTTCTCTTTCATTTATAATGAGTACAAAGAAGGTTTATTGCTCTTTGACTTGCTAGAAACTAAAATTTGGAATAAAGCCAAAGAAGATTCTCTAGGTCAACAAAGTTATTATGAAGAACATAAAGAAAAATACCAATGGAAACGCAGGATTGACATCATTATGACTCAAAATACAACCGAAAAGGTTGCAAAAGAAGTTGAAAAACTACTAGGACAAGGAGTCGATAAAGCAGTGATTAAAGAAAAATTCAATATAGATGGTCGCACTAAGGTGATGATCTCAAATGGGATTGTAGAAGAGACGTATAATCGCCTTCCAGACAATTTTGATGTGGCAACTGGCGTTTCAACTGTCTACCACGATGAAAAGACAGGTTTTTATAAGGTAATTTTAGTCAACGAGATACTAGAACCTTCACAGAAAACACTAGACGAGGCTCGTGGAGCAGTAATTAATGATTACCAGCAACAACTTGAAAAAGACTGGCTATCTTCATTAAAAAATGATAGAAAAATTAAAGTGAATAAAAAGAATTTTAAAAAAGTGAAAAAGCTACTTGATAAGAATGCGTAATTACTTTATCTATTTCGCAATTGCGATTTTACTATCTTCATGTGAGTATTTCCAGAAAGCAGAGCCTAATAATGCAAAAGTTCTAGTAGGAGACGCTTATTTGACTCAAGAGGATATTGAAAATTTATTACCAGAGGACTACACATTAGAAGATTCTACTATTATTGTTTCGAGATATATCAATAGTTGGGCAACAGAACGTTTATTAATGCAAAATGCACGCAAAAACATTTCATTAAAACAACAAGAACAGCTTGATAAATTAATTGAAAAATATCGTTTTGAACTCTATTCTCAAGCATATAAGCAAGAACTCACTAAGCAAAATCTGGATACACTTATTGTAGCCAATGAAGTCGTTACTTATTTTGAAGGACATAAAAAAGATTTTAAACTTAATGAAGACCTGGTGCAATTCCGATATGTACAGTTAGACCCATTGTATGTGGATGTAGATATGGTAAGTAAACTTTTTAATAAAGGAGATTCTATCTCTTTACACAAAATTGACAGCCTTTCATTAGGGTTTAAAAGTTATTTTTTGAATGACAATATTTGGGTAAAGAAGAATATTGTTTATGATCGTATTACAGCTATCAATCCAGCAAATGAAAATCAGTATATAAAAGATAATAAATATTGGAAATTAGAAGATACCGTTGGCGTATATTTGGTGCGATTCAATAATGTACTACGTCGCGGTGATAATGCACCATTACCTTACGTAAAACCTACCATAAAACAAGTGTTGCTAAATAGGCGCAAACTTAATTACATTAAAAAATTAGAAAAAGATTTATTAGATGATGCTATCAAGAGTGAAAAATTTAAAATCAAATCATAGATTCCTACTAGTTGTTTTAGGGCTCGCTTTTGCTAAAGCATCTATAGCACAGGTAGATACTCTTCAGATATCTGACGAAATGGTGAAGGAAGAAGTGCTTCTTGCCATGAGAAAGGTCGATTCTGTAAGGCCAGTTGTTCAAGTTAGAGAATTGATTGATGGAGTATCTGGAGTAGTAGGTGATTATGTGATCCTTAACTCAGATATTAAAAAGCAGTTACTAGATATTAAAGGAGATCAAGATTTAAGTGAATTGACAGATTGTCAATTGATTGAAAGTATACTGAGAGAAAAAATGTTCGCACACCATGCTATTCAAGATAGTATTACAGTAAGTGACCAAGAAGTAGAGGCAGAGACAGACCAACGTATTGCATATTTCAAAAGTATTTTAGGGAGTGATGATGCAGTACTCGAAAAGTATCAAAAAAGTTCTATGCCAGAACTGCGGAGTGCATTAAACCGCATTACTAGAGATATTAAACTAGCGCAACGCATGCAACAGCGCATAACTGAAGCTGTTGAAATCACTCCAGAAGAAGTAAGAGCATTTTTTTACAACTTACCAGAAGATGAACGTCCCTTATTCAACACTGAAGTGGAAATGGCACAAATCGTAATTAAGCCTAAGCCTAGTGAAGAGTCTGTAAATGAAGTTGTAAATAAATTGAAAGACTATCGACAGGATGTTCTTGAAAATGGAGCAAGCTTTGCCGCAAAAGCAGCATTGTTCTCAGAAGATGTAGCTACTGAGCGTCAAGGTGGAGTTATTACTTTAAGAAGAGGTGATCAATTTGTGAAGGAATTTAAAGAAGCAGCATTCTCATTAACTGAAGGTGAAGTAAGTGAGCCTTTTGAAACTGTTTTTGGATGGCATATCTTGAAAGTAGATAAAATAAGAGGTCAAGTAAGAGATGTACGTCATATTTTACTTTACCCGTACATATCAGTAGCTCGAGTTAATGAAGCAAAACAAGAGCTCGATAAAGTAAGAGATCAAATCATCTTAAAAGAAATTACATTTGATCAAGCTGCTAAAGATATCAGTGATGAAAAAGAAACAGCAAAGAATGGTGGGAAACTTATCAATCCTAATACTGGTGAAGCACGTTTAGACTTGACAAGATTGTCTGAGGATTTAACGAGGCAAATAATATTCCTTGAAGAAGGAGATGTGAGTGGTATTATTGATGAAAAAGATCAGATAGGTCGTGCTACATTTAAAATTATATATATTAGTAAAAAAATTAAAGATCATAAGGCAGACTATTCATTAGATTACCTTAAGATTAAGGATATTGCATTAAAAGATAAACAAGTAAAGGCCGTTAGAAAATGGCAATCTGATAAGCTCAAGGATACCTATATTAAGATAGGTACAGAGTTTAAAGGTTGCGATTTTGAGAATCAATGGAATAAATAATACACAGATCACATGTCAGATGTTGCTGCTATAGATAACTTGGTAAAAAAACACCAAGAGCTTAAAAAAGAAATTGCCAAAGTCATTATAGGTCAAGATGAGGTCGTTGATCAAATTTTGATATCCATTTTTGCAGGTGGACACGCCTTACTGGTAGGTGTTCCAGGACTCGCAAAAACTTTAATGGTAAATACTATTTCTCAAGCCCTAGGCTTACAGTTTAAGCGCATACAGTTTACACCAGATTTAATGCCTAGTGATATTCTAGGAAGTGAAATACTTGATGAAAACAGAACTTTTAAATTCATAAAAGGTCCTATCTTTTCAAACATCGTCCTTGCCGATGAGATCAACCGTACTCCACCTAAAACTCAAGCAGCACTTCTAGAGGCTATGCAAGAGAAAACGGTAACGGTAGCTGGTCATAACTACAAATTAGATGCGCCATATTTTGTGCTAGCAACTCAAAACCCAATTGAGCAAGAAGGAACTTACCCGTTACCTGAGGCACAATTAGACCGTTTTATGTTCGCTATTAATCTTGAATACCCTACGTTTGAAGAAGAAGTGAGTGTTGTAAAAGCAACAACTAGCAATCATAAACCACAAGTTAATGCACTTTTTAATGCTCAGGAAATTATTGATTTCCAGCAATTAGTGCGTCGCATTCCTGTAGCAGACAATGTTATAGAATATGCAGTTACTCTAGTAGGTAAAACAAGACCTAAGTCCAGCGCCGCTCCAGATATTGTTAAAGAATACATAGATTGGGGTGCAGGACCACGTGCTTCTCAAAACTTGATTCTTGCTGCAAAGACTCATGCTGCGGTAAATGGAAAGTACAGTCCAGACATTGAAGACGTAAAAGCTGTTGCTACAGGAATCCTTAGACATCGTATCATTAAAAATTACAAAGCTGAGGCCGAAGGATATACTGAAGACAGTATCATCGCAAAAATCTTGTAATTATGCGTAAGTATGCTACCGCATTATACCTCTTTTTAATAGGTGGTATTTTTGTAGGAGCTGGTGCGTTCTATAAAGATTCTCATTCTACATGGAGTACTTGCTTTTTAGTTCTCGGCTATGCGGCAGATTTAGCTGCTGTTTATTTCGGGATAAGAACAGCTCTTAAAAAGTAGATTTTATTAATCATTTAAATATTGTAGTTACGCTTTCGCGAAAGTGAAATCACTAATTCCGTAATTTTCATCTATTATTTTTATCAATTTGATTGATTTTTAGAGTTAATAACCTTTGTTAATAGAGAATAATGCAAAGAATGATCAATTTCACTGAGTATTTTTAAAAATGACTCCTTTTTTGTAACTTCGCAATCCTTAAAAACTACTAATTAAAATTAGACATGTGGCTTTTGATGATAGACTATCATTGAGAAAAAGTTTAAATCATGTTGAGATAGTTTAATTGCATTTTAATTCTATTACAAACTATATGAAGACTTATAAAGATTACATTAAACAAATTGAAGACAGAAAAGATCAAGGACTTCATCCACAGCCTATTGATGGCGCTGAATTAACAAGTGCATTGATAGAGCAAATTAAAGATGTAAATAATGAATATAGAGAAGAATCTCTTAATTTCTTTATTTACAATGTATTACCAGGAACAACTAGTGCTGCTGGTGTTAAGGCTAAGTTTTTAAAAGAAATTATTCTAGGTGAATCAGAAGTAAAAGAAATTACTCCAGCTTTTGCTTTTGAACAATTGTCACATATGAAAGGTGGCCCTTCTGTTGAAGTATTATTAGATCTAGCTTTAGGAAATGATGTTGCCATTGCAGCTGATGCAGCTAAAGTATTAAAAACACAAGTGTTTTTATACGAAGCAGACATGGAGCTTTTAGAAAATGCTTTTAAAGCAGGAAATTCTATCGCCAAAGAGTTATTAGAAAGTTATTCTAAAGCAGAATTCTTTACAAAATTACCAGAAGTTGATGAAAAAATAGAAATTGTAACTTTTGTAGCAGGAATAGGTGATATCTCTACAGATTTATTATCTCCAGGAGCAGATGCGCATTCTAGATCAGATCGTGAATTGCATGGTCAGTCTATGTTTGAGCATAATAAGGACATGCAAAATGAATTGTTAGCTTTAAAAAAGCAACATCCAGATAAGCGTGTCATGTTAATCGCTGATAAAGGAACAATGGGAGTTGGTTCTTCAAGAATGTCAGGAGTAAATAACGTTGCGTTATGGACAGGAGTTCCTTTTAGCCCATATGTGCCATTTATTAACTTTGCACCAGTAATTGCTGGTACAAATGGTATTGCACCGATTTTCTTAACCACTGTAGGTGTAACTGGTGGTATAGGTATCGATTTAAAAAACTGGGAAAAGGAAAAAGATGCTGACGGAAACAATGTTGTAGATGCAGATGGTGAGCCAGTTTTAAAACAAACATATTCAGTAGATACAGGTACCGTATTAACAATTAATACGAAAACCAAAAAATTATACAACGGAGATACAGAATTAAAAGATATCTCAACTGCATTGACTCCTCCAAAAATGGAGTTCATTAAAGCAGGAGGATCTTATGCTGTTGTATTCGGTAAAAAATTACAAACAATTGCTTGTAAAATCTTAGAAATAGATATTCCTCAAGTATATGCTACTTCAAAAGAAGTTTCTATAGAAGGACAAGGATTAACAGCTGTTGAGAAAATATTCAATAAAAATGCTGTTGGAACTACACCAGGTAAAACATTACATGCTGGTTCTAATGTTAGAGTAGAGGTTAATATTGTAGGTTCTCAAGATACTACTGGTTTAATGACTTCTCAAGAATTAGAAATGATGGCAGCGACTATTATTTCACCTATTG
>JALZUY010000204.1 GCA_023301395.1 Nonlabens sp. | reverse complement strand
AAGAGAGAGAGTTATGTTTAAATTAATTAAAAATTATCGTCAGTCAGTCTGTGCACTGCTTGTATTACCAGTTTTAACAATGATCGGCACGCCTGCACATGCTAGTTCTTTATGAACCTCAGCCGCGTTCATGGTGATTTTAAAGTATCCTGTTCCAGCTTCTTTTTCGGCAGATTTCATCTTGTCTGCAGGTAACGATTTATTTCCCCATGTGATCTTATTGTTCTCTTGAACGTCCAGCCATTTGCCGCCTTGTAGGAGCAATGCATAAGTAGCATCGGCAGTTGCTTTTGTGGATTTCCACTGGTTTGTTCTTTTGTTTTTGAGCAACCATATTTTGAGTTCTTCGACGCTATTTAAATCGGCAGCGACTTCTTGAAACGCTTCTATGGCAAGCGCTTGTGTTTCTATATCGCTGCTGTACCAGTACCAGCTGTTTGTATTTTTTTTCCAGTACATTCCGTTTTCATCACTTTTTACGGCAGTTTGTTTTAAACCTTCCAGGATCGAGCTGGCTAACTCAGTTTTACCGTTGCGATGCAATGTGATTGCCATGAGTAGCTTAGTATATAATGGCTGTGAGGAATATTGTGATTCCGCTTTCGCGAAAGCATATTCAACAGCTTCCTGCAATAATTTATCATTCTTCTTTGTACTAGAAACATCAAAACTTCTCGCATACATATAATGCCAATATGCGTTTCCATAGTTGTAATTCTCAAGCGACTTATTATTTTTTAAATAGTAATTGAAACGTTTAAGCCATTCCTTATCCAGTGCGTTAATCGCATTTTTATACATGCGATCTGTTTGCGGCGTGTCTTCATTCTTAACACCTAGTTTGTTCATATGACCCAATCCAGCAGCGATATGACGTGTGATATACTCATTAGTGGTTCCACCTTTGAACCATGGAAAACCACCAGATGCACCTTGCAATTTTTCTAGTTTTGCGAGTGTTTTCTTTTTCTGCTTTGCGGTTTCGGCAAGGTCAAATAATGTGGCAAGTCGTTGTTGTTTTTGAGCTTCACTTTGTGCGTCGCGCAGCCATGGTGTGTGCGATAACATCACAGTTTTCAATTCTTCATTTTTCTCTAGCGCACTTACATTTGTACCATTTTGTGCCCAACTGTCAAAAACCGTTTTCACCTTAGGATTGCTCGTTAAGATGTGATGCGCCATTGAGTTTGCATAATAACGTGAAAAAGTTTGCTCTGCACACTCATGCTCATATTCCATTAAATACGGCAACGACTTAATCGCATACCACGACGGATTAGAAGTGTATTCAAACACCATTTGATGATGTGCTATAGTACCAGAATCGCTCTCTAGCAAGTTATCCATAACAGCCGTTTTAGTCTCACCAGCTCTTACCCAAAGTGCTCTAGACTCATTTACCAGCATGCGATTAGTAAGTACCGGTAATGTATTTTCTTCTCCATCAGAAAAGTTCCCTGCAGCTGCTACAACTCTATATGTCACAGCCTGCGTTCCCAGCGGAATTCTAAAAGTCCAGTTTACAGATGTGTTGCCGCCTTTTTCTATGGTAAAATCTCTGTTATTATTTACGTTTCCTAGCTCCACATCAATCGCTTTCATAGTCATCGCGTCAAAGAGTTGTAAACGTGCCGTCCCATCCATTGCAGCGTTAGACAAGTTTGCAATTTTTGTAGAGAAACGTATGGTGTCTGTTTCTCTTAAAAAACGTGGTGCATTAGGAATAATACTCAGCTCTTTTTGAGTCACAACGAGCTGTTCTAGCTTTGCTGTTTTTCCTTTTTTATCGTGTGCAAGTAATCGCAATTTCCATTGAGTTAATGCCTCAGGAGATGTAAAAGAGAATTTGAGATTTCCATCTTGATCTGTGCGCAAGTCTGGTAAGAAGAAAGCGGTTTCTTGGAGGTTTTTGCGAGCTTGAATATTGTTCAAATTCATTTCACGTAGTACAAGATCGTTTGCACTAATGCCTTCTTTTGTGGAAATAATCACAACACCATTTACACCGCGATTACCGTATATGGAAGTTGCAACGGCATCTTTAAGAGTAGCCATTTCAAAAATATCACTAGGGTTTAACCCTTTGAAAAAATCGTCATCCACTACAACACCATCAACAATAATTAATGGCTCTGATTTGCCGTTTATAGAAACAGGTCCTCTTAATTGGATGAACGTATTTGCTCCTGGCTGGCCAGAACTTGTTTGCACTGTTAGACCTGGCACTTGAGCTTGAAGTCTTTGGATTGTGCTTGCATTAGGTCTATCCTTAGGAGACCAGTCAACATCTCCATCCCTAAACTCCCTTTTATCAGAACGATCGAAATTAGTCCTTAAATACCCTTCATCTTCTTTTTTGCGAGTTGAACGATATGCACGTAAAATTTGTGGCTCTAGATTATCTTCAAGCACCACATTTTTAATTAATTCATTTTTAATTATAAATTCTTGAGCTACATAACTAAGTGCAGAAAATATGATCACATCTCCAGTCGACACCTTTAGGCTATATTCTCCATAAAAATCAGATGCAACAGCATTTTTTGTTCCTTTTATCATAATTACCGCACCAAGTACTGGCTCTCCAGATTTATCTATTATTTTACCTACAACATATCCTTTAATTGGCTTTATCTCTTTATACTTTCTTAAGAGTCCTTTTTTATATCTTGAATAATTAGAATTAAAATTATTAAATGTTAATCCATAAAACTTAAACCGATCATATTGCAAGTAGTTATTTATTCCAAAGTTCGAGAATCTCACATAAAGCGATTGCACTCTATTATAAGAAGTATTTTGATAAAAACTAGGAGAAAAAGAATACTCATTATTTCTCATCAATGGAGCTCTCCAATTTGCCGTTGCAAACTCATCCAGGCTTTTATCGTACATACTCGCCAGTACCTCAGCTTGCATAGGAATTTGATTGTCATCCTTTATAGTAAATGACCAAGTTTCTTCACTACCAGGCTGTAATTTATTTCTAAAGCTTTGCGTTTTTATTTGATATTGTGCTATTGCATCTACAGGTTTTTCTACTGTAGACACATTAGCCTCATCAAAATCATTTTCTTTTTGGACCTGTAATTTTATACTAATCTTTTTACCATTGAGGTTATCCCAAGGATATTTAAATTCTGTTTTTCCTTTTTTAAGAAAAATAAATTTCTCTTCTATCAATTCTTTATCTGTCCATGCATATAAAGTCGCATAAACTCCATCCATAGAAGTATATACTTTAAACACAGCTGCTTCTTTGGTAAACTCACCATTACTAGAGATAATCTCGGGTTGTAAAGGCTTCTCAAAATCTGCCCAAAGACTTTTTTCTGCTCTAGAATTGACTACATCATCTTCATTATCAAAACTTTGCTCTAGCTCAACAGCTCTTATGTAGACATAGTATGAGCCGTTTTCCCAGTTTTCAGTAATAGGAACGGCAAACGTAGTTAATGAATCTGTTGTGATCTCTTTTCTGAAAATGATAGGTGCTTTTTCCCAGTCGGTTTCTATTTCGCCTTTTCTTAATTCGGCATATGGAAAGGTATTTCTGTATGTGATATCGTCTATTTCTTGAAACTCTGCTTGTGGTAAGGAAGAAGAAATAATAACATGTTTAGCTTGCGGTTGCTTGCGTAATTCCACAATGAGTTTCCCATTTACAAACTGACCATTTAGGTTTTTAACGCCAACTTTTAAAGTGTTTTGTTCCGTAGTAAATTGATAAGGCAACTGTGAGGTGATTTGAATAGCGTTAGTTCCTACTCGCATGGTTGTGCTAGAACTTCTAGTTTCTCCATTTAAATCGGTAATATCTGCCTCTATTTTATAGGTGTAAAGTGGTTTGTATTTTGAATCTGCATCTTTATCGTTTTCTGCTAGAAACTTGATTTTAAAAACGCCATCTGCGTCTGTGGTGGTTTCTCCTTGTGAAATCACTTTTTCACTATTACCATAATAACCACTGCGCCATCTAGAGTAATTATAGCTTCTTAGCACTTTATAAGTAACAGTACCATTTGTAATATTACTACCTAGAAAAGCTTTCCCAAATCCAGAAACCGTAACACTATCACCCAACTTATAAGTTGCTGTAATTTCATCAAAGTCTACTTCAAAAGTGGGACGTTTATATTCTTCTACTTTAAATTCTATTTCTCCATCATCCCAGCTATCAATAGACTCTGTAAAAACAGTTTCTTTCTCAGACTGATCAATGTACAAGGTGAACTCACCAGTAAGAACATCTTGCGGAATCTCAAAAGAGCCATTGATACTACCAAATTCGTTAGTCTTTAAACTTGCGTTGTAAATTTCTGTTCCGTTTACATCTTCGGCATAGACTTCTAGAATTTCATTTGGCACTACTCCAGATTGTTTTTCATTTCCCTTCTTCTTTAAAACAATGGCTTTAAAATAAACCGTTTGACCAGGTCTATAAATCGCTCGATCTAGATAAGTGAATGTTTTAACGTTATAATTATCTTCATCATCGTCATTATCATTTCTGTTTCTATAGTATGAGTAGTATCGAGTCTTTAAACTGTCTCCATTTTTACTAACCAGTACATCTTGATTACCTCGCAGGTGTTTAATGTTATAATCAACTTTTCCGTATCGATCAGTTTTATATCGCTTCACTGTTTTATTATAAGAGATTTGAATATTTACATCGCTTACCGTGTTACCCGTAGTTCTATCCTTAACTAGGATTTCTGTTCCTTTATCTCCATCCTTTTTAAACAAAGTCAAATTAGTAACCGTAATAAAAGTGCTGGTATACTTGATTCCAGCAGCTTTATTTTCAGTTCTTGCCATTACTGCATAACGACCTTTTTCTAATGCAGGCGCAGCATATTCATAAGTGTGATTAAAGGTATCTTCTCCTTGCGGTAGATTAGTGCTCTCTTGATGTTTTACCCTTTGGTTTTTAAATGCCTTATCAATAAATTCTTGTTTGAGGCTATCTACAAATCTTAAATTATCTAAGTTTTCATCCATAGAAACTTTGATATAATACAAATCTAATTGCTTCACATTTGTATAATTCACAACACCGCGATGTGGTCTGTCTGGAATAATTAAATCTTCTACTTGTAAGCTTAAACTAGGTTGATAGATTTGTTTTTTTAATTGTTCACATAGTGCTGCTCCATAAGATTTAGGATATAATTCTATCGCTTTTTTTACTAATTCAATCGCTTGCTGTCTATGAGAGCTTTGTTGTTCTTTATCTATTCTATTGCTCAAATTATGATGGTATAGAGCAAGGTAATAATAAGCCTCAGTTACTGCTGGGTTTTTATGATAAGAAGTTATCAAGTCATTTAGTTGCTTTTCATTATCAGTATAAACTTGATAAGCTCCTATTTGATTTTGTGCATACCATAATCTATTTGTGAAAACGTGAATAAAAGCAGCGTCATTTTTCTTTTTTAAGTGCATCGTTTCTAGTTGTGCATATTGCTGCATTACGTCATACTTTGAAAAAATGGTGTCGCCAGCTGGTCGTTTTAGTTTTAATAAATCAGCTGTATTTAAAAAAGCATTTTCCTTTGTAATCTTGAATTCCTCTTTAGGTTTAGTCAGGTAGAAATATTCACTTTTGTAAAAATTCAATGCTTGATGAGAAAGAATATCTAATAACGTAGGTCTCAAAAAACGTGCTGGCGCCATAGGGCCTAAAATAGCGCTATAATCACTCAACGGAACTTTTATTAATTTTTCTGGTTGTTCTAATGAAGCTTGATAACTCTTATGAATCTCGCTGTAAAAGCGTGTAGCGTCCCATGTTTTAAAATCAACATCATCAGTGTCTACAGCAGTTCTTTGTCTTATTTGCCATTGATTATTACGGGCATAATCATCTAACAGTTTTGCCTTTATTCCATTATAAATATTGTTATTAGGAAAACTTGCGCCTTCAATCATTTTATCCAGCTCAGCAATAATTTTATACTGTGCCTCTTCCTCATTGATCAATTGATACTTGGACTTGAAAAGAAAAACCTTAACGTATTGATCTTCGTCCTTTTTGCGTCGAGCATATTTGTAAATCTCGTCCACCACTTTTGTGGCGTCTTCAATTTTATCCTGGAGTTCAAATTGTTCTACCTCACGCCATTTATCGATATAGAAACTCTGGGCAGTACCTTGTTGCATGGCAAAAAACAGTAGTATAGCGGTGAAATAATAAATAGGTTTCATAAATCTTTTAATGTTCTATAAATTTAAGCATAGTTCTTTCCATTTTGCAATCTTCATTGAGCGAAAAGCTGTTTTGGGTTAGGGAAACGTCGAAGTTTAAGGTTTATGGTTCAAGGTTTAAAATCAAAATCAATTTTTAGTTCTTAAAACTGTTCTCGACTCTGCTCGAACTGACATTTGATTCAAAGTTAAAATTTATAGATTTTGCGTTCATAATTAATAATGCGAACTTCGAGAACCTCAGTCCTCGTTTTTATTTCCAGAATGAGCATTGAGGTTCTCGAAATGCGACGTTTGAAAGAAAATCAAAATTCTAAAACAGCTCTCGACTCTGCTCGAACTGACATTTGATTCAAAGTTAAAATTTATAGATTTTGCGTTCATAATTAATAATGCGAACTTCGAGAACCT
>JALZUY010000203.1 GCA_023301395.1 Nonlabens sp. | reverse complement strand
AGCCGTTAAGACAAAAGAGATTATAGTAGTAGTGAAAACAACAGTAATTCTAATTTGTAAGTTTAGGGGGAAGGAAGTCTTGATTGGACTTTCTCATATGCGGTCGGAATTTATTCCGACCGTTTTTTTTATACTTAATTGTATATTTGATTATATTAAAATTACCCTACTATGAAAGTGCTTAAATATTTATTTCTGCTTCTTTTAATCATCTTTATCGGTGGTGCTGTATTTTTTTCTCTTAAAAATGGTTCCTATTATATCTCAGAGAAAAAAACTATTCAAGCGCCTCCATCATTAATCTATGAACAAATAGCCGATTTTGAAAATTGGGGAAACTGGAATCCATGGCTTTCTTCACCTGATGTTATAAATACGCTTGGTAAACAAACCACAGGAATAGACGGTAGTTTTTCATTTAAAGATGAGTCTGGAAATGGTTCTATGAAGATCACACAACTCGATCCAGACAAGAGCATAGTCTCTCAAATGAACTACCATACCAGTTTTACAGATTCTGAAAGTATCATTACCACCACAATTAATCCAGTACAGAATGGAACTGAAGTTGTATGGAGTATTAAAGGAGAAGATGGTCTTAAAAATAAAGTGATGAACTTTATTTTTGGCCTAAATCTAGAAAAAGAACTAAAACATAAGTATAAAGAAGGACTCAACAACATCGAGAAACATCTTCTCACAGAGATGAAAAAATTTGAAATCAGCAATCCAGCACTGGTTGATTATGGTGGAGGATATATTCTTTATAAAAGTTCTTCTACAAACATGACTCAATTCACTGCCGAAAAAGTAAAATCATTACAGGAAATCATGGAATACATGGAAGGAAAGAACATTTACATGTTTGGTATGCCCATGATCATTTATGATAAAATAGATGAAGCAAATGGTACCGTAGTATTCTCTACTGCCATACCAGTAAGAGATCGTGTGATACCAGGTAGTGAATCCACAATATTATGTACTTATATTGAACCTACAAGAGCAGTAAAAGTAACCTTACAAGGAACGTATAACCATTTACAAGAAGCTTGGGGAAAAGGAGAAGTATTTATGGCTCAACAAGGATACATAAGTGGTACTCAACAACCATTTGAGGTTTATAAAACTGATCCAGCAATCACTCCTAATCCAGCAAAAATCCTAACCGAAGTATATTTACCTATCGTTTCAAATGATTAAACAACTACTCTTCGTTTTTATAGGCGGTGGTTTAGGCTGCGTGCTACGTTTTCTATTCTCTGTGTGGATCAATACAAACCACATCAAATGGATTCCTACCATTACCGTAAATATTCTAGGCTGTTTCTTACTTGGAACTTTCCTTTCCTTATCTCATAAAGATATATTAGACAATCATGGTTATATTTTATTAGGAATAGGTTTTTGTGGTGGATTGACTACATTTTCTACTTTTTCGTTAGACCTTTTCAAACTCTCAAATGATTCAAACTATACTGGCGCACTACTCTATTTATTACTTACGGTTATCTTAGGTTATCTAGCCGTTGTGACAGCATATCATCTCAGTAAACAATATCTCTAAATTGAAAAAAAGTTTCATTCTCGCATTGAGTATTATTATAATTTCTTGCAATAACAACATCACTCAACCATCTGTAGTTGTAGAACAATCAACAGCACCAGTGTTAATTGAGAATGCATATAATGTAGGATTTCTAGTCATGGATGGCACTTTCAATACAGAGCTTACTGCACCATATGATATATTTCAACATACACGCTTTCGCGAAAGCGTAAAACCTATGAACACCTTTACCGTTGCTCCATCTCATGAGATGATAACAACATTTGAAGGATTAAGACTTACTCCAGATTATAGTTTTGAAGATGCTCCTAGAATTGATATTCTAGTCGTACCAAGCGCAGAGCATCACCTTGATACAGATTTAGAAAACGCAGAGCTCATTGAATGGGTAAGTACAACTGGAGAACAAGCGACCTATGTAACATCCCATTGTGATGGAGCATTTATTCTCGCACAAGCTGGATTGCTGGATGATGTTGTTTCTACCACTTTCCCTAGCGATATTGAGGCCATGAAAAAACGCTTTCCCCAACTAGATGTTAGAGAAAACGTTTGGTTTGTACACGATGGTAAAGTGATTACCAGTGCTGGTGGCGCTCGTTCCTTTGAGGCTGCCATGTATTTATGTGACGTCCTTTATGGACCAGTAATTACAAATGAACTCGCTGGCGGTTTAGTACTTGAATACAACCTTGCCAGCTATCCACATTTAATTATTAATCAGGACTAGAATTGATTTGCGTTGAAGTCATCATTTCCTATTCCTTTAGGATTTGCGCCCCATTGGTTAGTTCCATGTTTACTATCGTCTACATAAAAAATGATTAAAATAATAGGACCTACTAAAGGTATCATTCCTATAAAGTAATTCCATGCACTTCTTCCAGTATCATGTAATCTTCTTGCTATTACCGCTAATGTAGGGATTATAGTAGCTAATATGTAAAGTAACAATAGAATTCCAAAAGGAAGTATTATTGCCTCATTTTCTGTTGCAATACCTATTAACATAGGGATGTATAATACAAAAGCAATGATAGTATTAAACAATTGCCAGTACCAGAATTCAGATCTTCTTGCACGGCCCGAAAAGTCAGTATATTTATTGAAAACTGATTTCACTGCCTCCATCATTGTCATTTCGTTAGAATGTGGCATGAATGGTTCTCTCTCACGACGGGAACGCATTTATGTATTTTGTGGTTGGTTTGTGTTTTACATTTATATTATTTTAGAGATGCAATTTAAGAAGTTAATTTAATATTTTGAAAGCACGGTTTAAAAAGAAATCAACTTCATAAGAAGAGTCAAAAAAACGAAAACCTAATTATGATATCGTCATTGCAAGCTCAGCGTGGCAATCTGTATTTGTGGATACGATGAGCAGATTACTTCGTCGTTACTCACTTGGTAATGAAAGTTTTCAAAACAAAAAGCGCAAACCTATCGGTTTGCGCTTTTAAAAATCAATTACATTTTAGATTATTCTATGATCAATTGCTCCACCTTTTGCCCTACTTCACTTTTAATAGTAACAAAGTAAATTCCAGAACTCAGGCTTTCAAGAGAAACTTGTCGTGATGCAGTATTTCCAGTAAAATTAACTTGAGATAGCGTTCTACCATTCATATCCATAATGGTTGCGCTTTCTAAACGATTTGCAGCACTTAGGTTGATAAAACTACTTGCTGGGTTAGGATAAACCTTAATTGATGAATCTGTTGTTTCTCCTATGCTTGCGGTGCTCATTACCGTTACCGTTTCTGTATTTGTAATAATTGGAAAATTGAAATCAAAGAAAATCTCTGCGGTATTATCAAAAGTATCTCCTGCACTTAATGTATTTAGCGTTTTAATCTTAAACAATACATAACCATCATTAGTCGCATCATTGAAATCAAGATTGATGTCTTCGTGAATGAATTCTACCACGTTTCCTTCTCTTATTCTCGTATAATAATCATCACTTCCACCTAGCGGAATCAACGTAGTAATATCAAATTGAGTTACATCTATTTCATCTTTTACAACAATGTTCACAGCACTTGCTGTTCCTGTATTCTCAAAACGAATCATATAATGAACGTATTCACCAACATCTGCTGGATCGATGGTTTCTCCTTCTAGACAGGTTTTATCGTTAGGATCGTAACTGTTTACTACTGTTTGATCAAATACTATCACATTATCTGCTGGCATGGCGTCTGTTCCTGTTCCAGCAACTGTTCCATTGAATGTTAAAATATCACCACCATTTAATGGATTTGTAGCCTGCGTAGGTGTATTTAAAGTCATAGTGAATTCATACTCTTCCATTTGGAAAGGTTGCAAACCACTAAATGACCAACTCAACTGATTACTAGGTGTATTTCCTGCATTAGGATTACTAGAAAGTAAAGTCATAAAATCTTCTTCAAAATCTAAAGTTACTGAACCGCTTGTCGTTACATTTCCTTTATTTTTAATGACTACTTTATAGTCTGTATCAAATCCTGGCCTTGCTTGTTCAAGTGGTACAACGATAACTTCTAGGTCTTCTACTGTTCCATTTGCTGTGACACAAAAATCTTGGGTAAATGGACTGGTTTGGGTTGGGAAATC
>JALZUY010000202.1 GCA_023301395.1 Nonlabens sp. | reverse complement strand
TAAAACAAGACTGCCGCGGCAACGGCAGTCTATAAATATTTAACAGTAACACGATAATTATTAACTATTAAACATTCAAATTTATGAAAAGATTTATTCTTAGTATAGGAATGCTATTATTTCTATACAATGCAACGGCACAAGAGTCTCAACCTACACTAGATGATGCTTTGGAAAACGTAGATCAAACTGCCGTCACTAGTGGTATTATCTATGAGCGCGTTTTTCAATTTGCTAACCTTTATAATTTTAATAGGGAAGAAGGCTTTAATACAGCAACTTATGACTATTTCCAAAAGGCCTTAAGTGAAATGCATCGTGCCAGTAACGAGCAACTGTTTATGAGCCGTTCAGATTTATTAAATCAAATTAATCAGGAAAATACAAGTATTGTACCTTTAGGAATTCTTAATACTGATTTTCAACTACTCAATTACCGTGAGGAAGAGGTAGGAAATGGCGGATTAACTTATAATGAAGAGAATAATGAGTTTACTCAAATTTCAGGTAGACCAGCTTTTTATACTTTACATACTACGGTCATTGCTCCATTAGATCAGGCTACTAAAGGTACAGGAATCACCTATAAAATTAATCCAGCTTACTTTTTTCAAAATCAAGATCAACGCATCAAAACTTTAACCGCAGATTTTGGAGATGGACTTATAAAGGAAATTATATCTGATTTTCAATTACAATCTCAATCTCAAGAAATCACGGTGAATTACAATAGCGACGGCGATAAAATTGCAGTTTATGAAATCACTTATGAAGATGACAGCAACATTACTACTCAATCTAGTATTTATTTTAAATATGAACCTATTATCGTGCCTAAAGGATTAACGCCGTTTTGTGCAGGAGCAACGTTTAAAGAAAACGGTAGAATTATAGCCGATGAGGAGTTTACAGGCTATGCCACAGGTGATCCTAGGATCAAGGCAGAGATTGAATATCGCATTTTCTATTCTCAAAATGATGGAGGTAATAATCAACTAGATAATCCTATTATTATTCTAGACGGTTTTGATCCAGGAGATAAACGTAAGATTGAAGACTGTGATTGTGAACAAGATGTAGATTGTGCTGCTGCTAATAAAGAAAATGGACAGTTTAATCCAGCTTTGCACGATAATATGTTTGATTTTCAAACATATTATGACGAAAATAATGCTCAACAAAATGCTCTAATTACCTTAAGAGAACAAGGTTTTGATGTGATTATGGTAAACCATCCTACTTATGAGACTATAGATCTTAACACTGGTCAAACGGTAACTATAGATGGTGGTGCTTATTATATAGAGAGTAATGCCATGGCACTCATTAAATTAATTCAACAAACTAATGGTATTGCTAGAGGTATTAATCCTAGCGCCACGCTTAAAATAGTAGGGCCTAGTATGGGTGGTCAAATTTCTAGGTATGCGCTTGCTTATATGGAGCAAAAAGAAGAAGTGACTGGTAATAGTGCTTTATGGGATCACAATGTATCTCACTGGGTAAGTGTAGACAGTCCACATTTAGGGGCAAATATTCCATTAGGTGATCAGGCTTTAATTTACCTACTGCGCAATCAATCGCCTGGTGCATCTGACTTTTATTATGACCAGTTAGGTAGTCCAGCAGCATTGCAACAATTAATTGAGCAACATCGCAGTCCTATTCCTGCTTTTGGTTATTCTGGATTACCTTATCCTGATGAGTCTCAAGTTATAAATGAATTGTTAAATGCAAGAACAATTTTACAAGGTTTTAATGAAGATCGAGGAAGTAGTTATTTCCAAACTCACTACAATAATCAAAGTATTAATGGCGTTTCGGGATCAAATGGATTTCCTGTAAAATCTATTAATCTATCGTTGATTAATGGTTCGTTATCAGGTAGTAAAGTCACTGATTTAGAAACCCAACAAGGACAGTTAACTTTTGGAAATGATGGAGAGAAAGTATTAGGTATAAAAACTTTTGCAAGGGTCAGGATTAATCTTCCAATAGGTAATATAGTTTTTAGAACTCATGTAGCGACGTTAGATTCTCATTTTATGCCATCCAATGGCGATAGTAATAGAATAGCAAAATTTTATAAAATACCACGAAATATTATAACTTCAGCAACTAATTCAAACGATCGAGGCGTCATGGATAACGTGCCTGGTGGATATTTTGGTGCTCAACAAGATCTAGCAGATGCAGTATTGGATGGTGATAACCCAATTAGTCTAGATACAAGATTTCCATCAGGAACATTTATGGATGATGTATTAGGGTGGACTAGTAATATAATAGGTGTTTCTGTAGTAGGTGATATTCAAGTGCGTAAAAACAATCCTATCCATTCATTCATACCTTCATTTTCGGTAATGGCACATCTCAATCCAGATCAAAACTGGAATAATCCTTTAGATTATAACTTAACTTGCGATTCTAATGTGTTAACACCATTTGATAGTTACTATGGAGAAGATTTAAATACCCGTCACACTAGTTTTAATCAAAATAGCGTTAATTGGTTGATCGACAATCTAGCAATTACTGATGTCAATAATCTGTTAGGTCCTGAATATCCAGTAGATATAAATGATCTCATAGGTCCAGATGAAATTTGTGTAGGTGAAACGGTTACTTATTCTTTTGAAAACCCTTGTAAATTATTAGATGCATCTTTCTTCTATTCTTCTGGTGGGCTTTCTGTTAACTCTCATACTAATGGATCTGTAACAGTTACAGGAACAGGTGATGGTCCTGCAGAAATAGTTTTAAGAAGAGCAAATGGAGATACTCTTAGAAAACCTATTTACGTAGGTGTACCACAAACTGGTGGAACCTTAATAGAAGTTGACCCTAATACGATACCTAATCTATCATTATCTAATGAGACCTATTGCACTAGTAAAGGAATTAAGATCATCAACTGGCCTAATTTTGAGCAAGTAGATAATATTGAAATGCGTAAAATATCTGGTCAATCTGATTGGGATGGTGAATTAAGATCTGGAAGAGATTTAAGAACAGTCATTTCTTCAAATTGTAATGAGGTTTTTGAATTTGAGGTACGTGTAGAAAATCAATGTGGTTGGTCAGAATGGGAATACTTTAGTGTAGATATCACTGGTTGTCCTAATACCTGCCCGCCAGTTTCAAATAGTGGAAATATCGTTTCAGAAAACTTCATAATCTCACCTATTCCCGCAGATACTGATCTAGCCATTGATATGGTAGAAAATCCATCCTGGACTTTTTTCACATTGGGTTGTGGTGATGGTATTACTGATTTAGGTGGAAATACGGCATGCTCTACATTTGTAGGTGTTAAACTATATACTTTTGAAGGAACTTTAGTAATTAATAAACCAGTTCATCAATTAGGATCTGCGGTAGATGTTTCTAGTTTAGTCGCTGGAACATATATATTGCATGTTACTCACGCAGGGCAATTAGAAGTGCATCAAATACCTGTTTTTTAGGAATCACTTTTTTAATTGATATAGAACATCCATAGTTATGATACTATGGATGTTTTTTTGTGCCATTTGATTTTGAATTCACCTTTTCGCGCAAGCACAATTCACACAACTTTCACTAGCTGTAAAAACCCATGTGAACATTATAACTTACTTTTGTTTTTGGACTAAAAATAACCCAGTTATTTATGAGTAAAGAAAGCAAACGTCGTGAGGCACTCGTGTACCACGCAAAGCCTACACCAGGTAAGATAAAAGTAGTACCTACTAAAAAATACAGCAGCCAGAGAGATCTTTCTCTTGCTTACAGTCCTGGAGTTGCAGAGCCATGTCTGGAAATAGCAAAGGACAAAGCAAATGTTTATAAATATACTACCAAAGGAAATCTAGTTGCCGTGATCACAAACGGTACCGCAGTTCTAGGTCTGGGCGATATAGGTCCAGAGGCTTCTAAACCGGTAATGGAAGGTAAAGGATTGCTTTTCAAGATTTTTGCAGACATAGATTGTTTTGATATTGAAATTGATACGAAGAACGTAGAAGAGTTCATTCAAACGGTGAAGAACATCGCACCTACCTTTGGAGGAATAAATCTAGAAGATATAAAAGCGCCAGAGGCTTTTGAGATTGAATGTAGGTTAAGAGATGAACTTGACATACCAGTCATGCACGATGATCAACACGGTACTGCTATTATATCAAGTGCTGCATTGTTAAATGCACTAGACATAGCTGAGAAAAAGATTGAAGATGTAAAGATTGTGGTAAGTGGTGCTGGTAGTGCTGCAATTTCTTGTACAAATCTCTACGCAAAACTGGGTGCACGTAAGGAAAATATTCTCATGTTTGATGTAGATGGTTTAATTACTACCGATCGTACAGATTTAGGTCCAGAGCAAATGGAATTTGCTCGTGACATGAAACCTATTACCTTAAAAGAAGCTTTCAAAGGAGCCGATGTTTTTCTAGGACTATCTGTAGGGAATATTGTGAGTCCTGCGATGTTGCTAGAGATGAATGATAATCCTATCGTGTTTGCGATGGCAAATCCTAATCCTGAAATCGAATACGATACCGCAGTGGCAACTCGTAAAGATTTAATCATGGCAACTGGACGTAGTGATCATCCTAATCAGGTGAATAACGTTCTTGGATTTCCATTTATCTTTAGAGGTGCGCTAGATGTGCGAGCTTCTAAAATTAATGAAGCAATGAAGTTAGCAGCATGTCATGCGATTGCTCAACTGGCTAAAGAGCCAGTTCCAGAGCAAGTGAATATTGCTTATGGAGAGACTAAACTCAATTTTGGTAGAGAATATATAATTCCTAAACCTTTTGATCCACGATTAATTTCTACCATTCCGCCAGCGGTGGCAAGAGCAGCCATGGAAAGTGGTGTGGCTATGGAACCTATTCAAGACTGGGAAAAGTATGAAGACCAGTTGTTGTCTCGTATGGGATCAGATAATAAATTGATCCGATTGGTATTGAATCGTGCTCGTACAAACCCTAAACGTATTGTATTTGCTGAGGCAGATAACCTAGATGTTGTAAAAGCGGCTCAAATTGTTCATGAAGAAGGAATCGCGATTCCTATCTTATTGGGAAGACGTGACGTGATTTAAGAGTTGATGGAAGAGATCGGTTGGGATGA
>JALZUY010000201.1 GCA_023301395.1 Nonlabens sp. | reverse complement strand
GAAATGGTCTGATCTGCTCCTATCGGGAATGCCTTATTTTGATAGGCATGCTCTAGAAAAGAGCTGTCAAGAAAAACGTGTCGCGGTACAGCATTCATAGCCTCTAGCGCGCGCTCGTCCTTGATTCCTTTTTCACGCATTAACTCTACGAGCTGGCGTCTTTTTCCCTTATGTATGAAGTCGTCTTTGATACCGCTAATTTATAATGACTCATGAAAATGAACGATACTTTTTATGAAAAAGATTTAAGATAATTTTCTGCTTGCTTATCCTTATTTTTGTGAAAAACTCATAAACTATGCTTAAAGCTGGCGTGCTAGGTGCTGGACACCTTGGAAAAATTCACTTGAAACTTTTAAATCAAAGTGAGCGTTATGAATTAATAGGGTTTTATGATGCAAATCCTGAGCATGCAGCTCAAATAGAAGCTGAGTTTGGGTATAAATATTTCTCAGACATAGACGCACTTATCGCTGCCTGCGACATGATAGACGTGGTCACTCCTACTTCCTATCATCATGAAAGTGGCATGAAAGTCCTCGAGGCTGGCAAGCACTTATTCATTGAAAAACCCATCACAGTTACTGTGGAAGAGGCAAATGATTTAATCATGCTTGCGCGAAAACGTAACGTAAAAGGTCAAGTAGGTCAAGTAGAGCGTTTCAATCCTGCATTTAGATCCGTAACAGACCGTTTTGACAATCCTATGTTTATCGAAACACATAGATTGGCAGAGTTTAATCCACGAGGAACAGATGTGAGTGTGGTACTCGATTTGATGATTCATGATATTGATGCTATTTTAAGTGTGGTAAAAAGTCCTGTAAAAGTAGTAAGCGCCAGCGGTGTTTCTGTAATTTCTAAAACGCCAGATATTGCCAATGCTCGCATAGAATTTGAAAATGGTTGTGTAGCAAATCTTACGGCAAGTCGCATAAGTCTTAAGAAAATGCGCAAAGCTCGTTTTTTCCAGCGCGATGCATATATATCTGTAGATTTCTTAACAAAAGCTGTTGAAGTCGTGCGTATGAAAGATGCTCCTGAGGTTCCAGGAGATTTTGACATGATTCTTAAAAATGCCGAAGGCGAGAAAAAACAAATCTACTTTGATAATCCCGAGATTGCAGACAGTAATGCGATTCTAGATGAGCTAGAAACATTTGCCGATGCTATTGAGAACGACACTAGACCTATCGTAAATCTTGAAGATGGAACTGCTGCGCTAGATGTAGCGCTGCAAATTATCAAAGAATTTAAATCGCTTTAAATTAAAAATCAGTAATGATATAGTCTAATACTATAGTCAGATCATTATAAAAACTTAACCAAACTATGAAAAATATAACCGTAATAGGCGCAGGAACCATGGGTAATGGTATCGCACACACATTTGCACAATCAGGATTTAAGGTTGCTCTAGTAGATATCTCACAAGAAGCTATCGATAGAGGTTTAGGAACTATTTCTAAGAACCTAGATCGCATGATTGCAAAAGAGCGCATTACTGATGCTGATAAAGCAACTACTCTAGGGAACATTACTTCTTTTACAGATCTAAAAACTGGTGTCGCTCAAGCAGATTTAGTTGTAGAAGCCGCAACAGAAAATTTAGATTTAAAATTGAAGATCTTTGGACAGATGGATGAATTTGCTCCAGCAAACTGTATTTTATCTACTAACACATCTTCTATATCTATAACTCAAATCGCAGCAGTTACTAAGCGACCTGAGCACGTTATAGGAATGCACTTTATGAATCCAGTTCCTATTATGAAACTGGTAGAAATCATAAGAGGTTATTCTACAAGTGATGATGTAACTCAAACCATAATGGAACTGTCTAAGCAGTTAGGTAAAACACCTACTGAAGTAAATGACTATCCAGGATTTGTAGCAAACCGTATTTTAATGCCTATGATTAATGAGGCTATTGAGACTTTATACAATGGCGTTGCTGGTGTTGAAGAAATAGATACGGTAATGAAATTAGGGATGGCTCATCCTATGGGACCATTACAACTAGCAGATTTCATAGGCCTAGATGTTTGTTTATCCATTCTTAACGTGATGCACGATGGATTTAAGAATCCTAAATATGCTCCATGTCCATTATTAGTTAATATGGTGATGGCTGGTAAAAAAGGTGTGAAATCTGGAGAAGGTTTTTACGACTATACTGAATCTAGGAAAGCAGAGAAAGTGAGTTCTAGTTTTAAATAAGTTGAATTAACTTTATAGAATTATTATGTACTCAAAAAAATACAGAGGTTATCAAAATCTGTGGAAAGATATTGATAAATGGATTAAACAAAACAAGTTCATAGATCTTGAAAGACTTGAGTATAGACAACGAGATTGGGTGAAGATTCACATCAGTCCTTTTTCAAATATCTCTTTGTCAAATAATTTAATACCACAACCTAGAGGTAAAGCTAGAAAATTAATCACTCAAGGATTAGTAGAAATTTATAAAGAGCGTAAAAAACAATTGGATCAATTAGGTAAACCTTATTACCTTAAAATCTGGTTGAATGACATAAGATTTGCGGAGTCTCAAGTAGTATGTGCTATTGATGATGCTATTGATTTTTATGAAATAACTCATGCAAAACCAGAACGATCGATTTCAATAGAACAATCTGGAATAAAGGATATTGCTAGAACTTATCCCGCATTTACCTGGGAACAAAGATTTGATCAAGAGTTAATTGATTTTAATGAATTAGGCACAGTAGATGATTATTACGATATGGAAGAGTTCCTTGAAGAAAAAGCATGGTATCGTAAAGTAGAAAAAAAGAAACATAAAAAAATTATTGACTCATCAATCCCAGATTCCGATTACCGTGCTTTTCACAAAGGAAACGTATGGATAGGAGATATTAAATAAAAGCCATGCCTATCATAAAACCTTTTAGAGGAGTACGAGCAAAGCCTAACATGGCATCGCATGTTATATCTAGAGCTTATCAAGATTATAGTGATGCAGAGCTTGAGGCGTTGTTGAAGTATAACCCTTTTAGCTTTTTACATATTTTAAATCCTGGCTATAAATTCAGTCATAGTTTAAAAGGAGAAGACCGTTTCAATTTAGTACGTAATCGCTATCTTGAATTTAAGGAAGAACAATACCTTATTCAAGATGAATCTCCCGTATTTTATATTTATGAGCGGTCTGATGAGATTCAATCTTATACAGGAATTATAGCTGGAACATCTACTAGCGATTATGACAACGGACTCATTAAAAAACACGAGGATACTCTAGAGCAAAGAGAAAAACTATTTAAAGAGTACTTGAAAACGGTAGGATTTAATGCAGAGCCTGTTCTACTCACCTATCCAGATGATGATCAAGTAAACTCCATCATTACATCTCAAAAAGAATCGACACCAGTTTATGATTTCATAACTACCGATAGTAGTTGCCATAAATTATGGGTGATTGATAATGAAAAAGACATAGCTGCACTACAAGTTCAGTTTAATGCAATGTCTCACATCTATATTGCTGACGGTCACCATCGCAGTGCCAGTTCATCTTTACTGGCAGGTGAATTAGGTGATAAACATGAGAGTTATAACTATTTCATGAGTTATTTAATTGCCGAAAGTCAGCTGCGCATCTATGAATACAATCGACTTATTAAAGACCTCAACGGCTTGAGTAAAGAAGATTTTTTAATGCGACTAGACATGAAATTCCGTATTCAAAATCGTGGCCTAGAGATGTACAAACCTTCTAAAAAACATCATTTCTCTATGTACTTAGATGGTGAATTTTACAGTCTTTATTTACGTAAAGATACTTATGAAATTAACACACCACTGGATGATCTCGATACACAAATGCTCTATGATCTGGTTCTTAAACCTATCTTAGGCATTGAAGATTTGCGTAATGATTCTCGCATCTCCTATAGTTTTGGACAGACTGATTTAGTGCGCATTAAGGATCGTGTAGACAAAGGAGAATTCACCCTAGGATTTGGTTTATTCCCAGCTACTGTGGAACAAATGAAGTCCATTGCAGACGAGTCGATGATCATGCCACCTAAGAGTACTTACATAAAACCTAAACTACCTAGCGGACTCACCGTTTATCAATTTGAATCATGAGTATAAAGGATAATTTATTACGCTTTCGCGAAAGCATAGAGCCCAAAGCCTTACTGGTTGCAGTAAGCAAAACAAAACCTATGAGCGACCTGCAAGTGGCTTATGAGGCTGGACAAAGGCATTTTGGTGAAAACAAGATTCAAGAAATGACCGAAAAGTGGGAAACGCTACCTAAGGATATTCACTGGCACATGATAGGTCACACGCAACGTAATAAGGTGAAATATATGGCGCCTTATGTTCATTTAATTCATAGTGTAGATTCACCACGATTACTCAAAGAAATTAATAAGCAAGCTCTTAATAATAATCGCGTTATAGATTGTCTACTACAAATTCATATCGCCACTGAAGAGACTAAGTTTGGTTTTGATCAAGAAGAGTTGCTAGAACTCTTATCTAGTGATGAATTTGCGACTCATAAAAATGTGCGCATCACAGGACTTATGGGAATGGCTACTTTTACTGATGATCAAGAACAAGTGCGCAAAGAATTCAGTAGTTTAAAAACGCTACTCGATCATATTAACCATAATAATCTTATCAATGATTCTCACGAGCTCAAAACTCTTTCTATGGGAATGACAGGAGATTATGAAATTGCGATGAAGGAAGGCAGTACTATGGTTAGAATAGGTAGTGCAATTTTTGGTTCAAGAGATTATAATGTGTAAGTAAAACCTATATTGAATTGTCGAGGCCTTAATTGATACTGATATTGTGATGTGAAATTTGCATTATTGCTAATTATAGTATAATTCTTAATATCAAAAATATTCAACAATTCTAATCTTAATTTTATTTTTTTTGAAGGTTGATAATGGTAGGAAGAATTAAATAAAGAATTAGTATTCACATTAGAATCCTCCGAGAAGCTAGTTCTTAAGACTTCTCCACCTATATTAAATCGGCTTTTAGAGTTTAAATAAAAACTAAAATCAAAAGCACCTCTTAAATTTTGATTACTATTAGAACTTTGTGCAAAAGAACTTATTCCTTTCTCATAATTACCATTAATTTCCAAACCATACCAAGAGCGAATATCATAAGACCATTTTAATCCCACCTCGTATCTATCATTATTGATATTTAGGAGATTATTATTAAAAAAAGATTGAGTTTGACTACTCAGATAGCTAAAATCTGCGGTAAGTAACATTCCATTTATGATCTTTTTAGTGACATCCCCATTAATGGAAATGGTAGATGTTTCGTTATCTCGATCTAAGGCGTTGATAGCATTTAATCCATTGTTATCTATTGTTGATGTAAATGTAAAACCTGAAATAGATTTAGTGTTAGATACTCTCAAATTAGCATAAAATCCTTTGATTATGTTTTTATAACTAGAATAGAAAGAAGTTGTAAGAGAAGAGGTTTGATTTATCTGAGTTGGGTTCACACTCAAAGTTAAATAATCTTGTAATATTAACGCAGGAAATAAATTTGATAAGTTTGATATCTTAGTATTATACGAAGTGGCTATATTTATCGATAATTTATCGTTAAACTCATATTTGAGAGATAACCGAGGTTGAATGAAAAAGAAATTGTCATTTGCTTTTGTATCTTGATTGAATTTATCATTTCTAGTTAAATTGTTAAATTCAAACGAGGTGTTTAAACTAGTTATGATTTTTTTATACCTGTACGAGGTAGATAAATCAGTGCTTGAATTAAATGTATTAAGATTAAAATCACTTTTAAAAGGAAACAAAACATCAAATTGCTGAGGTTCTTGAAACAGTAGAGTTTTTAGTTGTTCTGAACGCCAAAATAATTTTTGATTTATATCCCAATTTAACTTACCCGTACTAAAGTTAAATTGAGTAGAAGATCCTAAGTTTAAACTTTGGAAATTGACTTGTTGTGATGTGTTTTCTGAATCTAAAAATGTAGGGATTTGAGATTGAAAAACCAGAGGACTAGCAAATGATTCCTCTTCATTCTTTTGATATTGAGCAATAAAAACATTATTAACCAAGGTATTACCTATATGCTTTTTAAATTCATAGGTGTTTTCAATTTGAATTTGTTGTCTTTCAAACAAATAGTCTACAGGAAGATTATTAAGCAAATTTACAGAAGAGCCTTTTGAGTTTTTGAAATTCAAAAAAAGTTTGTTTTTTGAAAACTTTTCTTTTTTATTATTTTCAATTACAAATGAACTCGTGAAGTTTGAATTGTCAAAATTATTTTCTGAGATATTGTTTACAGCAGTTTGATCACTTCCTGTAAAATAATTGGTATTTGTTCTATTAAGAAAATAATTATCATTTTGATTATACCTTAAACCCAATTTATATTCTGTTGAATTTTTATTTTTAAAGAGTAAATCATTTGAAAAAGACAAAGATGTATTATCCCGCCAGTACTTTTCAGGAATCGATTGCCCTTCTGTATTTGGCTCCTTAAGCAAGGTAAATTCTTCTTGAGAAATAGATTTAATGGCATAATCTACAGAAGTCAATTTTTTACCTTCAACACTTAAATCTTTTCCTATTTGATTAGTCTTTACAGTTAATAAATTTTGGAGATTTTTATTAATTAATACTGGAGTAAGCTCCGCATTATACAATGGAATAGGCACACCTATGTCACCTTTCGAGCTACCGAAAATCACATTTTCTTTATCAATATTAATATTAATCGCAACCTTGTCAGAGTTTGTTTTACCTTGATCAATTAGCGCATGATTATGTTTAGTAAGGACTTGAATATCATCTACAGCAGTGCCAGGAATACCTCTGGTGGCTAAATTATATTTCCCTTCTAATAAATCTAATCCATTGATATAAAAATGGGAAATGAGTCGTCCATTATAAGTGATAGCACCATCGGATTTAATTGTTACACCAGGAATCCTTGCAATAACATCTTCAATAGTATAATCTTTTTGTTTTTGAAGTGACTTTACATCAAAGGACAAAGTATCTCCTTTAATAACTAAAGATTTCTTAGCTTCTAAAAATATTTCATCAAGTTGATTTTCATTTTTTTCTAATTGAATAGATAAAATAGTCGATTCGTTAGCGACGAAAACCTTTTTTACGTCGTGAGAAACATGCCTAAGAGTCAACCATAGTGAATCTTGTTGGTTTTTTCCGGGTAGATTAAGAATATAAATACCCTTGCTACTCTTTGAGGTATATGCCACTATATCAGTTTCAAGACTATCTGTAGTCGCTACAATAGAAACGAAATTTATTTCTTTCTTTAATTTATCTGTTACTTTTAATTGAATTGATTTCTGAGCACAAGCAAAGCAACTAATTAAACAGATGAAAGAAAAAGAAGACCATAAATTATTGGAAATATTGCGTTTAACTATTAAGTTCATGAGAATAATTTAAATTATTCTTTTAACTCAATAGGTATAAAACCTCGTCCATTTAAGGTCTTAGTTTCTCTTAAACTCGAGTCATCACTCATGGATAATACTTTAAATCCAGATGCACCCGTTTTATTAAGTTCATTGAAAGAAGCATTTTTTAAAGAATATTGTAACTCTAAGAAATCATTTTTTGTGATTTTAATTATTTCTTCTAATTCATTAGAAAAATGAAATTTTTGAAAAACAATTTTCTTCTCACTCTTATATAATTTAAAAAATTGCCAACGATAATTCATATCCTTGTCATAGCAATCTATTATTAACCCAGGCAGACCTCTAAATTTATAAGGTCCTGCGTTTATAGGTAATTCGATTGCATACCAAGCAAACCAGGTGCGTCCAGAGTAATTAACAGAAGCCAATCTGCAATTATATCCAGATATAATTTTAGTTTGACTTAAAAAACTCCATTCAAAATTGGGCTTTTCCTCATATTCATAATCTTTTTGAAAAACTTTATCCCAATATATTAAAGTATCTCTTTCATACCGAATAGCATAACTATGATGAGTATTTGGTAATTTTCTAAAGGTTTTTGTGCTGGTAACATCCCTTAGAACAGTATCTTTAATCATACCATTAATACTTTGAAAAATAGAACTATCTTGTCTTTTCATCAATCTAAAATATTCTTTGTATGGAGTATCTTGGGTTTTATATCTTTGGTAAGTTCCTACATAATCTACTACAAATAATAGATCATCATTAACCTGACTTGATGTCATCTGAAGTCCGATAAACACAAATAAATATTTTAAATAAGTCATAAAAGAATAAAAATTACTCTGCAATATTTTATTGCAGAGTATTAATAATAATCATTTTGAAATGCTAACGATTTAATTAAAACCAGGATATAATCCTACAGATGGTGCACAAGACTCATTCATCCAATCGACTGCAGTCAAATACTCGTTAAAAGTTAATTGCCGATGACCACCACCAGGCATATTCATTGTAATACAAGCTACACCACAGTCAAAATCTACCCTTGTAGCATTCTCGCCACAAATAACTGGATCTAAATCCGAAGACTCCATTGAGTTAAACGAACACAAACCGATAAAGGCAAATGTTAAAAAAATTTAGTGATTAATTAAGTCACTAAGAAACTAAGAAAAATCCTAATTTTTTTTTAATATAATTATAAATTGAGTTGCAAAACTCTACAAAAAATGAACTTATCTTTAAGCGTACCAACATTGTTATTTCCAGCGACTTCCTTAACAATATTGGCATATAACACTAGATATTTCCTCATAGCAACGTATAACATATATATTAAGTATGAAGAAAAATAAGATAAAATTCGCTAAAGTACAGCAATTATAAAAGCAACTCACGATAATTTCTCACGAGCTCAAAACTCTTTCTATGGGAATGACAGGAGATTATGAAATAGCGATGGAAGAAGGCAGCACGATGGTACGTGTAGGAAGTGCAATTTTTGGGAGTAGGGATTAAATTCAGCTTTTCAAGTCATTCTAGAAACCTTAAAAGGCCTTATGACTATGGCTCTATAACCTCACTCATATCATAACCACCGAAACGTTTCATATACGTTTTTATAGAACTACCATAAGCATCTCGATTTGCCTTACGACCGTTTGTTTTAAAGAAACGCTTCACGCCACCAGCTCCAGATAGATGAGCTGCAGCCAGGATACCGCTTTCAGTGATTTCAATTCCACCTACTTTTTTACCAGCATATTTCTCAATATATGGTTCTAGTATCTCATGATTATATTGCAAGTTTTTAATAAAAACACGCTCTTGTAAGCGTGGTGAGCGTAAAAACCGTAGTGAATCCGTAACACCTAATGTTTCTAGAGTAGTCATACCAAACTGGTATTTCCCCATATAACCGAGTGTATTTACTTTCCAAAATTTACCTTGAGATTCTTTAAAAGCAAGTGCTTCTCTAAAAGTCATAAAAGAATCTGGTGGAGTGATCGCAAGAGAATAATAACGAACATCAAAATAATTCAAATCGATTACAGGACCTATAAAAGCATCTGTATCACACAAATCTTGATTTAATGTTGTTGAAGATTTAGTAAATGATGAACTAAAATTCAACTTCAAAGGGTTGTTACTGAATGACCAGAAGATTAATACTAAAGGCAAACCAACCAAAAACACATAACGTGATTTCATAAATTTTGTTTTCGAAAACTACTGTCACTTTTTCTTTAACGCGCTGCAAATTTACGACATTATCCTAGTTTGATGTTATTGCTATGTTAAAGTAGTTATTCAATAGATGTAAACAATTACTAATTAATGGTTTAAGACTTTTTGAATCAATCTCTTTAGAGGCTTTAAGTTTGAGAAATATTCGTAGAATGAATTTGTTTATTCATGAGCTTTTAAGTGAGACAAAGTCGTTCTCAAATAGCCGTAGAGATTTGATATTTTTTTTTAAAAACCAAATTATCAGGGATCTGAAAGGAGTTGTTTTTATTTTAAAACTAATATTCGTTGTTTGCTTAGTATTAGTGATACATCAATTACAACATTCCTTCAAAGCAAGAAGCTTTTACTTTTCAATCAAAAACAGAAAACAGCCAATAGCCCAAAAATCTATCTATTAATTCCTTGCTTAGCAACCCATCTTCTATAAGCTGCTGCGTTTGCATTATGTTGAGCAAGCGTTTTTGCAAACTTGTGGTAACCAAAGTTTTCCACATTTGCCACGAAATAGAAATAGCCATGCTTCTCGTAGTTGAGCACTGCATCTATCGCATTTAAGTCTGGAGTCACAATAGGTCCCGGCATTAAACTCGCATACTTATAAGTATTGTAAGGCGAATCTATGGTTAAGTCCTTATAGAGGACACGTTTTATGACCTGATTAAAATCTTTATCTTTTAGTTTTTTTGAATAAATAACCGTGGGGTCTGCATCGAGTTTCATACCACGATTTAATCTGTTCATATAAACGCCCGCTACTCGTGGACGTTCATCAGCCTTTGCAGTTTCTTTTTGGACTATACTCGCAAGTGTGTACACCTCAGTTGGTGTAAGGTCTATTTTTTTAGCTAGAGCAAGTCTGTTATCGTTCCAGAAACTATTATAAGAATTAAGCATTTTAGTTCTTAAGTTTACCGCTGTCGTGTTCCAATAGCAGTCATAAGAATTAGGCAAGTACATTGTAAGTGCCGTTTCTTCTGTAAAGCCGTTTTCTTTTAAAAATACTGGATCTTTTAAGGCATTTAAAATCGTTAAGCTATCTGGTTCTACTTGCTGTGCTAATCTACCAGCGAGATCTTCTATACGTTCTTGATTATTGAATCGCACTTTTACAGGTGCATTTTGACTACGTATGGTATTTATAATATCATTGTTAGTCATTCCTTTGCACAAAATGAATCGACCAGCTTTTATGTTTGTATTATATCCTTTGCGCACAGCCGTTTCATGGAGTGCGTCTCGATCACTTACTCCATCGGCCACGAGCATGAATGCCGCATTATAGTCTGCAGTAGATGGTATAAAAACCTCGTAGGTTTCTGTCTCAAAATTTGTGTTTGCACTAAAGAAAGTGCTGTACACTTTATAGGCAAAAATCGCCATGACGATCAGGCCTATCAAAACTATTCCTAATACTATATTCTTGTATTTATTCATTGATGAGCTGGTAGGTGATTTCGTTTTTATAAGATTTTTGAGTGGCAATCCAGTCTTTTTTTATTCCGCTTTCGCGAAAGCGTAATTTCTCAAATAATTTCCTGCTCGCCACATTATCCTCGCTTATACCAGCATATAGTTGATGTAAACGCAAATGATTAAAAGCATAATCAATCATTAACTGCAAGCCTTGTGAAGCATAACCTTTCTTGCGATCTGCATCTTGTGAAATCACGATTCCTACTCCAGCACGTTTGTGATACGGATTAAAATCATACAAATCTACAACGCCTATGATTTCTTCCTTTTTATTACAAATCGCGAGTCGCAATTGCTTCACTTCATAGATATCTCTATGAGCGTTTTCTAAGTATTCTCTAATGGTATATTTAGAAAAAGGAGCTAGCGTGTTGCCTACTTCCCATAAATCTGGATTGTTCTCTAGTTTATAGATAAATTCCATATCCTCAGGATCTACAGCCCGTAGTATGCAATTTTCTGACTGTAACATCATACCGTAAATATTCCTTTAAAGACTTGTAAAGCTGGACCGGTGAGCCATATATTATTATAACCTGTTTCTAGTGGTTTAAAAGAGACTTTTAAAACGCCACCAGGAGTTTCTAGAGTTACTTCTTGTGCCGTTGTATTATTTGTACTGTGCATAGCAAGTGCTACTGCGGTAACGCCAGTTCCACAACTCAAGGTTTCATCTTCTACACCACGTTCATAGGTTCTTACCTTAAAGGTACGATTATCTTTTTGCTCTACAAAGTTGATATTTGCTCCTGCAGTTCCGTATACTGAATTACGCAAGTGCTTGCCTTCATTAAAGACATCAAATGCTGCTAGATTTTTAGTGAGTTGTACGTGATGCGGTGAGCCTGTGTCTGTAAAAACGTAATTCTCTTTTACAAGTACTTCACTCACATCACTCATTTGTAAACTGATAGAAGCTGCATCTACTACCGTAGCGTGATGGATTCCATCTATGGCTTCAAATGTTGCCGTATCAGTTATGATCTCTAGAAACTGAGCAAAACGCACGAGACATCTACCACCATTTCCACACATAGTACTTTCTTGCCCGTCAGCATTATAGTAGACCATTTTAAAATGTGCCGTAGGATGATTTTCTAGAAGGATTAATCCGTCTGCTCCTATACCAAATTTACGATCACATAAAAGTGCTACTAGCTCTGTATCTTTTTTAGAAAATGACTGGTCTCGATTGTCAATCATGACAAAGTCGTTTCCAGTTCCTTGGTATTTATAAAAGTGAATATGGTTCATTACTGCAAAGGTAAGAGGAAATGGTAATTATTTTTAAAGGGAATATCGACTTATTGACTATTCTATATCCTTTTCTTTGGAGATTAACATGAATAGTTAACAAAAAATGAATCTGTGTTAAATACCGTTAAACTAATTGTTTAAACGCAATGACTAAACTAATTTTAAGTTATTAAGTCATAAAAGAAAAAGAATATGAAAACATTTATCAAATCCGTAAGCATGGCTATTCTAGGTGGAATAGTTGCTCTAGGTGGCTACCAGCTGGTACAAGATAAAAATACTAATGAAATAAAGTTTGTACAACAACAAAATACACAAAACGCCTTACCGGCAACACCAGTTTCATATACTGGAAACACATCCATTGCTGGAGTAGATTTTACAGAAGCCGCAGAGAAAACTGTAAACTCTGTAGTACATGTTATTAATAAAACAGTAGCACGTGCACCTATGTCCATGTCTGATGTATGGGCTGGACGCGTTCCTTACCGAGAGGCCATAGGAACTGGAAGTGGTGTAATCATTACACCAGACGGCTATATTATCACTAACAATCACGTGATTGATAATTCTAATCACTTACAGGTTACCCTAAATAATAATAAATCTTACATCGCTACATTAATAGGTGCCGATGCTGAAAGTGACATCGCACTTATAAAAATTGATACTGACGAAGATTTACCGTTTGTTCCTTTTGGAGACTCTAATAATGCTAAAATAGGTGAATGGGTTCTTGCCGTAGGAAATCCTTTTAACTTAACGAGTACCGTTACTGCTGGAATCATAAGTGCTAAAGGTCGTGATCTCGAAGCAGGCGATGAGAAAAGACAGTCCTTTATTCAAACAGATGCTGCTGTAAATCCTGGCAACTCTGGTGGTGCACTGGTAAACACACGTGGCGAACTTATAGGAATCAATACTGCAATTAAATCGCAAACAGGTTCTTATGTAGGTTACTCATTTGCTGTTCCTTCTAACAATGCTCGTAAAATCATTGAAGATTTCATGGAATTTGGTTTTGTACAAAAAGGAATGTTAGGAATAAGTGGTGCCGATTTAAATAGCACAAATTCTAAAGAATTTGGACTGAGTTCTAGAGATGGGATTTATGTCGCAGGAATAGTCGAAGATAGTGGCGCAGATAAAAGTGAGCTAAGAGTAGGTGATGTTATTACTAAGCTTGATGGTTTAGTTATCAAAAAATTCACAGAACTAGACGGATATATAAAAACTAAAAACCCAGGTGACATTGTAACCGCCGAAGTGATAAGAGATAACGAACTTATTTCTATTCCTATTACTCTATCGAAAAACAATACCGTTACTATTACTCAAATAGAAATGAAATTGCGTAATCTAACTAAGAAAGAGAAAAAGCAATTTGATGTAAATAGTGGTGTGAAAATCACAGAAACAATAGGTAAACTGGCTAGATATAATCTAAGTGATTATATAGTAACTAAAGTAAATGACACTGATGTTAATGATATTGACGACATTCAAGCAGTTTTACGCGATGTTGTTCCTAATGAAACCTTATTAATACAAATGAAGAATTCAAAAGGTGAAATTGAGCGTTTCCGTTATACGGTGAATTAGAATTTTCCTTTTGAATTTAAAAAGCTCTTCGATTAAATTTGAGGAGCTTTTTTTATTCTGGAAACATTATTTGATATTTCCTTATCAATTAAGGGCTCCGCTGGATATTGAATCTTCTAGAATTCTTAGTCATTTGAATTAAAGCATAAATTTCAGCTTTGCCTAATTCCGTAAGCGGTTTATTAAAATAATACACCGCAGCATTCTTCACTCCTCTTATACCATAACCAAAATCTGATTCCGTCATTTTGTACGTGAAACACTGCTCAATAGTCAGTTCTCGTTGAAACTTTAATGACATTACTTTTGAATTAAGCAATATTCGCGATTTGGGTAGGGCTCCAAATAAACCTTGATTTTCTAATCCTTCACAAGGGCACCAACCTTTACTAAATGAAAAAACTTCATTAAGGATTTGTTTATTGTAATTTTGAAATATGACTACCTCATCTGCTTTTTGAATAAATATATCGGGTAAAGACTCCATATTTTTAATTTCCTCAACCTGTCCATTAAATATACCATGGTCAACAGCAGGATTAAGTTCACTGAGTAAAAATTCTTTAAATAAGAACAACAGGGAAAATAATCCCATTAGAACTAACGCTATTCTTTTAATGATCAATTTATAATTCATATATAATTTGAAGCTATTAGAGAATCCGATCTCCATTTTGAGCATGAGCTGTAGGTTGTAAAAGAATAACATCTTTATCTTCTCCTACTATTCCTAAAACGAGACATTCACTCATGAAATTTGCGATTTGCTTTTTAGGAAAATTAACAACGGCTATCACCTGTTTTCCTATGAGTTCATCTATAGCATAGCGTTTAGTAATTTGAGCACTGGTTTTCTTAATTCCGAGTGGTCCAAAATCGATTTGCACTTGATAAGATGGATTTCTCGCCTCGGGAAAATCACTCGCCGCTAAAACCGTTCCTACTCGCATGTCTACTTTCTCAAAGTCATTCCAGGAGATTTCCATTGGTTATTTTTAATAATTGCTTTAAAATTAATAAAAGAATG
>JALZUY010000200.1 GCA_023301395.1 Nonlabens sp. | reverse complement strand
TAACTTCTTTGCATTCTTTACTTTTTGCTTAGTAAGAGCAAGTTCTAGCACATCACTCATATCGCTTACGTAGTGGAATGTTAATCCTTTGAGATACTCTGCTTTGATTTCTTCAATATCACGTCTATTTTGTTCACAAAGAAGGATTTCTTTAATACGAGCACGTTTTGCAGCAAGTATTTTTTCTTTGATTCCTCCTACTGGTAAAACTTTACCACGTAGAGTGATTTCTCCAGTCATCGCGATGCTCTTTTTCACCTTGCGCTGTGTGAATAAAGATACTAATGAAGTCAACATCGTGACTCCTGCACTAGGTCCGTCTTTAGGTGTTGCGCCTTCAGGTACATGAATATGAACATTGTATTTAGAGAATATATCTGATGATACTCCTAATTCGTCAGCATTTGCTTTAATGTACTCCATAGCTATGGTAGCACTTTCTTTCATTACTTTACCTAGGTTACCTGTAATGGTAAGATTTCCTTTTCCTTTAGAAATGATAGATTCTATAAATAGAATATCTCCACCTACACGAGTCCATGCTAATCCTGTAACGACACCAGCGACATCATTATTTTCATATTTATCGCGCTCCATACGTGGTGAACCTAGTACTTCAATAACTGTCTCATTAGTTACCTTCAAGTCATAGTCTTCTTCCATCGCTATGCTCTTTGCGGCATAACGCACCATTTTTGCAATTTGCTTATCTAGAGAACGCACACCACTTTCACGAGTGTAACCTTCCACTATCTTTTCAATTTGTGGTTTAGCTACTTTAAGGTGCTCTTTAGTAAGTCCGTGTTCTTTAAGCTGTTTAGGTAACAAGTGTTGTTTCCCTATTTCTACTTTCTCCTCTATGGTATAACCGGTAACATTGATAATTTCCATACGATCGCGCAATGCAGGTTGTATGGTGTTTAATGCGTTACAAGTCGCTACAAACATTACTTTACTCAAGTCAAAGCCCATTTCAAGGAAATTATCATAGAACGAGTTATTCTGTTCTGGATCTAGAACTTCTAGCATCGCACTTGATGGATCGCCATTATGTGACGAACTCAATTTATCAATCTCATCCAGTACAAAAACGGGATTAGAAGTTTTGGCTTTTTTAATACTCTGGATAATACGTCCAGGCATGGCACCTATATATGTTTTACGATGTCCACGAATCTCAGCCTCATCACGTAATCCACCTAATGAGATACGTACATATTCACGTCCTAGCGCCTCGGCCATAGATTTCCCAAGTGAGGTTTTCCCTACTCCTGGTGGTCCATAAAGACATAGAATAGGTGATTTCATATCATTACGCAGTTTTAATACCGCTAGATATTCTATGATACGTTTCTTCACATCGTCAAGACCGTAATGATCACGATCTAGTATTTTCTTTGCGCGTTTAAGATCAAAATTATCTTTTGAAAACTCATTCCATGGTAAGTCCAGGAATAAATCCAAGTAGTTGCGTTGTATAGAATACTCAGCCACTTGAGGATTCATGCGTTGCATCTTTGAAAGTTCTTTTTCAAAATGTTCCTTTACCTTATCATCCCATTTCTTTTTCTTTGCACGAGAGCGCATCTCATCTAGTTCTTGATGAGAAGAAACGCCACCACCTAATTCATCCTGGATGGTTTTCATTTGCTGGTGCAAGAAATACTCACGTTGTTGTTTATTAATGTCTGAGTGTACCTTAGACTGAATATCGTTTTTAAGAGCCAGTTTTTGCTTCTCCACGTTCATAAAACGCAAAGTCTCAAGTGCACGATCTTTTAAATCGTTCATTTCTAGCAATTGCTGCTTCTCTCCAACCTTTAAATTCATGTTTGAACTTACAAAGTTGACCAGGAACGAGTTAGACTCAATATTCTTAATCGCAAAACTCGCCTCACTAGGAATATTTGGACTTTCCTTTATGATTTCTAGTGACAGTTCTTTAATAGAATCTATGATTGCATTAAACTCCGTATTCTCAGGTAATGGTCGTGCCTCAGGAATGTCAGTAGCTCTTGCTGTGATATAAGGTTGCTCTGTAAGGATTTCTCCCATCTGGAAACGTTTCTTACCTTGAATAATCACGGTCGTGTTCCCATCAGGCATTTTTAAGATACGTAGTATGCGTGCGACTACACCAGTTTTGTGCAGGTCGTCTGCTCCAGGTTCTTCTATAGATTCGTCTTTTTGAGCCACTATTCCTATGACTTTCTTAGACTTATTTGCTTCTTCAAGTAATTTTATCGAGCGATCTCTTCCTGCTGTAATGGGAATTACTACACCTGGGAAAAGCACCATGTTGCGCAATGGCAAGATGGGTAACTCTTCTGGTACAGACTCGTTATTCATTTCTTCCTCGTCCTCGGTACTCAATAACGGTATCAATTCTGCCTCATGGTCTAGATCACCTAGTGACATATTGTCTATTTTAATCTTCTTTGGATTGAACATATGCTTTCTTGTCGCCACTATGTCACAAAACACGATGGCTCTTCAAATTTTTAATAATTATTTTACAGCAGTTTGATGTGGTTATTACGCTTTCGCGAAAGCAGGAAACCTATTTTTAAAACTCTATAAATCAAGTTTTTAAACACTAATCAACTCATTGCTAGCTGGCAATATCACCTATAACAAAGTAACTTGCTGATACTAGTTTTTCAAATTCCTTGCCAGTCCACTGTAACAAGTTAAAAAAAGCTGCATCTTTAAAACGTAACACTAACCAAGTGACACTAACCGAAACTGAAATAACATTATACGACTTGTGCGAGCAAGGCGACCAGAGAGCACAAATGCAAGTGTATGACAACTACTCACGTGGTATGTATCACATAGCATTACGCATACTCAACGACCGTGCTGCTGCCGAAGATATCATGCAAGAAAGCTTGATCACGGCGCTGAACAAGATGAGTCAATGGAATAGAGAGGCAAGCTTTGGCAGCTGGTTAAAACGTATCGTGATCAATAACAGCTTATCGTTATTGCGCAAGAATAATAAAATGGAAACCGTGTCTTATGATGATGTGGCCTACCACCTGGAATCGCAAGCAGACGAAGAGCAAGTCGATATGGAAGAAGCAGGAATGACCGCGCAAAAAGTACTGCAAGTAATGAAAGAATTAAAAGATAATTATAGACAGATTTTAACGCTGCACCTTATAGAAGGAATGGATAACGAAGAAATATGTGAGATCATGAATATGACAAACGCGATGTGCCGTACCACGCTCTCACGTGCCAAAGAAAGTTTAAGAACTAAAATTAAAGCTCATGCCTAAATCAATGGAAGAATGGTTTGCAGACCAAGATTTTAATACTACAGATTTACCTAGCGGTCACCGCGATAGATTCCTAGAACGCCTGCAAGCGGCTCAAGAAGATAAAAAAGTTGTTTCTATTGATAGAGATGGAAAAGCTGATGGTCATGATGATGCTAGAAGGAATCCATGGTTTAAATGGTCACTAGTAGCAGGACTGGCTATACTTATAGGATTTGCAGGATTTAATATGGGTACTACACCTGTTAACGATCTAGCAAGCGTATCTCCCGAGATGGCAAATGCGCAAGATTTTTTCTCAAACACCATTACTCAAGAATTACAGAAACTAGAATTAGAAAACAATCCCGAAACGGAACGTCTAATAGTAGATACTAAAACACAGCTGCAAGAGCTAGAAAATAATTATAACCTACTAAAGGCAGACCTTAAAACTAGTGGTAACAGCCGTAAGGTAATCGCTGCTATGATACAGAACTTTCAAAATAGAATTGAATTGCTGGAAGCGGCACTCGATCATATAGAATCTCTTAAACAACTTAAAATCAATACTGATGCAACCCTATTATAAAACATTCTTACTTGCTTTTTTACTGCCTATAGCAGTACTGGCTGGTCCTGTAAAAGGAAAATACACTAAAAAGAAAAGCCTTGAAAAGACTTATACCGTTAATAATGACGCCATATTACTACTTGATAACAAGTACGGCAGCATGACTATCACTACCTGGAATCAACCTAGAGTAGAAATAGAAGTACATATAGAAGTTACTGGAGATGATCAAGAAGATGTAGATGATAAGTTACGTGAGATTGATGTAGACTTTGAATCTAGCGCAAGTCGTGTGAGAGCAAAAACAATGGTGAGTTCTAAACGTAAAAGTTGGAGCTGGAGCAGCTGGTTTAATGATGATAATGATGTGA
>JALZUY010000199.1 GCA_023301395.1 Nonlabens sp. | reverse complement strand
TGGTTTATCATTTTTAATGTAAAAATCTTTACAATTATTACGCTTTTACGTAATAAATCATAGTTATTACACTTTTATGTAATAATCATAAACATTACGTAATAATGTAATATATTTGAATTATTACGTATTTATGTAATAATTCAAACTATCGATTATGGAAGTAGTACTAGCAGGAGATATTATAGGTTCTCAAAAGAATAAACCTAGCGATTATCTCAAAGTAATTGAATCAATATTGAAAATACATTCTAAAGAAGGAATGTATCAAATCTATAGAGGCGATAGTTTCCAAGCCTGGATTAAAACACCTGAATTAGGATTATTTACTGCAATAAAATTAAAAGCTGCTTTAAAACGAACAGGCACTTTAGACGTGCGAATTGCAATAGGGCTCGGTAACCTAACTCTAGTTGATAATAATATTGCAAAATCAACTGGCAATGCATTAATAAGATCTGGAGAGCTTTTAGATTCACTAAAAAATGAAGAGCAAAATATTATGGTATCTAGTGGTAATTATTCATTAGATAACTATATGAATACTGCCTTAAAATTAGCACTGTCCTATATGAATGACTGGACAGTAAATGCTTCTGTCATGATATATGAGATTTACAATAATCCAACAGTATCATCAGAAATAGTCAAAATTAAACAAGCTGAAGCGAGTAAAATATTAGGGATAAAACAATCTAGTATTAGTAGAAGGCTTGAAAGGGCAAACATAAAAGAGACTGATGCGCTACTCCATCTATTCCATAATCAATACTATAAAGACCTAGACCATGCTGATACTCATTAAACTACTGATTGCACATTTTTTAGGTGACTTTGTATTACAAACAAATTCTTTTACAAAGAAGAAAGAAAAGCACCAGCTCAAATCGCCACACTTGTATATTCATGCATTGATTCATGGAACTCTTGCCCTACTCTTTTTATATGATTTTGAATACTGGTGGGCAGCACTTCTTATAGCAACCACTCATCTGATTATAGATGCTGGTAAATTAAAATTCACAAATAAGAAGAATGCACGCTGGCTGTTTCTAGTCGATCAAGTATTACACATTCTAGTAATTTACATCGTCTATGTGGTTATTACTCAAGTGCATATTTTAGATGCTTTTGAAATCCCAGATAAGATATGGTTGTTCTTACTTTGTGCTATTTTTCTAACCAGTCCAGTAGCTATAATGCTCAAGGTGTTTTTCACAAGATGGAAACTTGACGAAAAAGATACCGGTATCGATTCCTTAAAAAATGCTGGAAAATGGATAGGGATGATTGAAAGGCTGCTCGTTTTTATCTTTATTATATCAGGTAATTTTGGCGCAGTAGGTTTTTTACTAACTGCTAAATCTGTATTTAGATTTGGAGATTTGAGCAAAGCAAAAAATATGAAGCTCACCGAGTACGTTTTGATAGGTACATTGCTTAGTTTTGGTATCGCAATCCTTGCCGGACTGCTATTTAATACGATTACATTATGAAAAAAATTCTAGGTATTATTATCGCAACGATTGCAATCATGGCCATCTTGTGGTACAGTTTTCTTTATTTTGCAAGCTATTCAAGCGGAGATCGTTCTGGTGAATTAATTAAATTCTCTAGTAAAGGGTTTATTGTAAAGACTTGGGAAGGCGAGATTTCTCAAGGAATAAGCGGCGCTCAAATATTCACTTTCTCAGTTATGGATAGTGAACCAGAGGTAATTGAAAAATTAAAAGAATATCAAGGGCAATATGTAAATCTTAGCTATGAAGAAAAATTTGGCACCTTCTTTTTTTGGGGAGATACGAAGTACTTCATTACTGAGGTTACTTTAAAAGATTCGCCTCATAGTAATAGCTCTAACTAGAATTAATATAATTCAGTTTTCTTCATATTCCGCTTTCGCGAAAGCGGAATCACAAAAATCAACTGTAATGAAAGATCAATTTAAATCACCTGAGCAATCGAGAGTCATGTTATCTATACTCATGTTGCCTTCTAATGCTAACTTTTCAGGAAAAATTCATGGTGGTTATGTCCTTTCATTAATTGATCAAATCGCGTTTGCATGCGCCTCTAAACACAGTGGTGTCTATTGTGTAACGGCTAGTGTGGACGTTGTAGATTTCAAAGCACCTATAGAAGTAGGAGAAATGGTGACCTTGAGAGCGTCTGTAAATTATGTAGGAAAATCATCTATGGTTGTAGGAATACGCGTTGATGCAGAAAATATACAAACAGGAGAATCTAAGCACTGTAACTCTTCCTTTTTAACAATGGTTGCCAAAGATAAAGAAGGAAATACGGTGGCTGTTCCTGGTCTTAAAATAAGCAGTGAAACGCATGTGCGTCGTTTTGCTAGAGCGATTAAAAGAAAACAAATTAAAAGCAAAAGCGCCATTGAAATTGCACAAGCAAATTTCTCAGACGCTAGCTATAAGGAAGAATTAAAAAATTATAACGTACAAATCACTATTTAGAAAACACGTACGAGATTAAATCCAAAGAAGAATCTACCATCACCCCAATCTCCAGTTCCTTGACCTAAGAAACCGTTAGTTAACATAGGTTGAGCGTTTGTAAAATGTAATTGAAAAACGTGTCCACCAGTTTCAAGATTAAACCCTACACTTAATGGGTTTACAAATGGGCTACCGCTTGCTCTATTGAGATGGTAACCATAGTCTGTATTTATAGACCAGCGATTAGTCAGTTTATAACGTGCTCCTATTCCTAGTGCATATTGTGTGTTATTTTGTGGATCATAACTGACGAAGTTTTCATGAAACAATGTTGGGCTGATCTGTGCCGATAATTTTTTAGAAATTTTACGAGCAATAATAAGCTGCGCTGTATAACCTAATCTATTTTCAAACTCCAACTTAGGAAAAATATCTTTATCAAGACCTTGATTAATATCGATTGCTGTAAAAGCAGATATACTAAATGGGAAACCAGTAGTTTCTTGTTGTGCAAGTCTTAATTTACTGGCGAGTTGATATGTTTTACTCAACGAACTGCGACTAGCCTCAATATGCATCCAATCTGTTAATCCATAGATAAATTGAAAACGGGTTACTGCTTGATCTAGTCCAAACAAATCTTCAAAAGCATTTTCTACGCTACCAAAGCGATGAGAAATGATGAGTTGAAATTCATTTTTGGCAACCAATTTAGTAGTTTCAAAGTTGACTACTTTTAAAGATTTCCAGGTAGATGTTACTGTTGTATCATCCTCTGGTTCTAATCCTTCAAGTAAATCATCTTGCGCAAATAGTAATGCTGGAGCTAGTAATAGTAAGTAGGTTAATTTTTTCATAATAGTAAAAAGCCGCTTTTTGTAAACAAAAAGCGGCTCAATTTAAAGGGGTGAATTATTTTTTGATAAAACGCTCTGTAGTTACAGTACCGTTAACTGAAACGTTTACTATATAAATACCAGCACTTAAGTCTGCTACATATAATTCATTTTCTTGTTGAAGAGATACATTCTTTACAAGAGATCCATTCATATTATAGATTTCAACTTGTCCATTATCAAACTGGTTCAAATTGATATTTATAACGTCATCTGCCTCAGTAGGAAACATATTAAAACTAGATATAGTTAAATCTGTACCGTTAGATAAAACAGACATTGAACTACCTGTTATTATTTGGTCTCCACTATTACCACCTGCTCCGTTTGCCTGGTTTGTTGCATAATAAAAAGTCACAGGACCTACATTACTATTAGGTGCAACCCAAGTAAAATTCCAGCTAGAACTTGAAGTTCCAGCACTTGTATGAGTAAGACCATTACCCGATCCACCATTACGCGATTGACTTCCTGTACCAGCAACCCAGTTACCTACTTTTGCGTTATTCTGATCTTCGGCAGTAATATTAAAACCAAATTTGCTTACAGAAGAACCATTTATGGATAATGTTAAGTTATAAGATGTTCCTGCTGTATAATCCATAGGTACTCCAGTTAAGACCGGTGTCCCTCCGTGATTTGCACCTGGAGAATGACATGAGGTACAACTACCGTTTGAATCTCCTGGTGAACCAGAGAAACTTCCACCTTGACCACCGGTAAAACCGACGATAAGGAATAATGCAACCGGTATGGCTGTTAATAGACTGTAAAATGAGTAATTCTTTTTCATTGCTTTTTTGTTTAATTTATTTTAATTCTTTAATAATGCTTGATCTATCTTGACCTCTTCCATCAGGTCATCATATCCTAGACATCTACCTTTTATTGTTATCAATTGATTTTCTTTCAAATCTACTGTACTGTTCATTTCTACAAATATCTGACTATCTAGAGTAACATTTGATTCGTCTATGTGAGTAACCCTACCTTTTATCTCAATTACTTTATCGAGTGCTTCTATGTCATTTGTCAAATCACTATCTGTAAATACATCTATTAATTCTGAAGATGTAAAACTAGCACTTACATCACTCGATGCTACATCGCGATGATCTTGATACAAATAATTGTAACCTAAAATGGCAATAACTATAACTAAAACGAGACCTATGGCGGTTTTTTTTTTCATTCTTAATACAAATATTGTTTAAATTTATGACAATTTTCTCACAGAGGCGTATATTTATAAAAAAAATACCTAAATGAAATACAACTGGTTATACATAATTCCCGTACTAATTTTTTCATCCTGCACAAATACGAGTCCTGATGATTTAACAGATAATGATCCTATAACAGAACTCGTAAAATATGATACAGATATAGCTCCTATTATACAAAGTCAATGTATTCAATGTCACAATAGTAACTTCGCATCTGGTGGATTAGCCCTTGAGAATTATACGGATGTGCGTACAAGTACAGAAAGTGGCTCACTAATTGATAGAATTACAAGAAATGCTGGTGACCCTTTAATAATGCCTCAAAATAGTCAACTACCAGCAGCAAGTATTAACTTAATCATTCAGTGGCAAATTGATGGTTTCCTAGAAAATTAATTATGAAAATATTACTCTTTTGTTTTTTATCTGTTTTTTATATCTCTTCAGATACTGAGAAAAACCTAACAGAACGTTATCAAACACGAACAGGCTCCATTAGTTTTGAAGCCTCGGTTCCTAATTTTGAGACGATTGAAGCTGTTAACAAAAGTACAACTGTTGTATTAGACACTAGCAATGGAAATATCGCTGCTCTTGCCTTAGTAAAAGGATTCCGTTTTCCTATCGCTTTAATGCAAGAACATTTTAATGAAAACTATATAGAAAGTGATGATTTCCCAAAGGCTGTTCTTAAAGGAACTCTTAAAGATTTTGACTATACTGCCTTATCTAGCAATGCAACTGCATCATATACGTTAGAAGGAACCATAGAATTACATGGTGTTAAGAAAGCGGTATCAATTCCTGTTGTTTTAAATAAAAATGGAGATAGTATAGATATTGAATCAACTTTTAGCTTAAAACCAGCAGATTTTGACATTGAAATTCCTGGTGTAGTTTCTAAGAAAATTGCTCAAGAAGTACAATTGTCAGTAAATGCAACCTTAAATAAAAAGTAGTCCATTTTGCACAATAAATATTTAAGCTAGCTAAATACTAAATTTACTAATAATAAAATGAAATCCCATATAGTTCAACTATATGGGATTTTTGAGTTTTTAAAGAAATCTATGGATCAACTACTCTACTTTCTTTGCGTTCATTTCAAAGAAAAAGAAATCATCACTAGGCACATCAAAAGTGATTCCAGTTACTGCATCATAAGCGTCTTTTTCAAAGGTGACTGTTCCAAAAGAATACCAGGCTTGTGGCTCATTCCAGTTTATTTCATAGGAATCATAATTAAAATGAGTTAACTGGCTATTTAAAAGCGGCGTGTGTTCCCATTCCAGAACAAGTTCTTTTCCTTTTTGTTTTACATAAAAGTCACCGTAGACATCAACATGATAAGTTCCTATGATTTTAGACTTTTCGAGAGTTGGTTTAGTTCCTTTTACTTGTTTTGCTTTACGGTCTGTAATACGAGTATCTGATTTTTTCCATTTATCGTAGCTTGCGAGCATTTCACTGCTCCAGTCTTTGGAATCTCTATTTAAAAAACGATCAAACACGGCATAAGCTATAGCATTTGTAGGTGCTTTAGGACCATTAGTTAATACTACAACTCCTAATTTCTCATCAGGCAGCATTTGTACTGTAGAGATCATTCCATCATATCCACCACCATGTCGTACTCTAAAGTTCCCATGATAATCTCCTATAAACCAGCCTAACCCATAACCAGAATATTGTGAACCTGTAGAGTTTCTGTTTACCTGATTAACACCCATACTGTTGTGGAGATTCCACATATTATTTCGACTGTTCTCACTAAATAATGTGTCTTTCTCTATTACACCATGATTCATCCTTACTTAATGTATGGACTCCTCACCTGGGGCTCCGCCGTTGACAAGTACATTAAAAAGCTTCGAATTCTTCAGAAAAAGGCAGTTCGAATTATATGGAATTCTAAATACAATGACAGCACAGCGCCGATTTTCAATCGTCTGAACATTCCAACTGTGGACGACCTGTTCACTATCCAACTCTGCAAACTTGTTTATAGTCATGCCCAAGGTCGTCTGCCTGAATCACTTCAGTGAATTTTCTTCCTGAATCATAGTGTGCATTCTTATTCCACTCGCAGCCAAAATGATATCCATTTGCCAGTCGTGCGAAAAGACATAGTCCTTCGAAGTTTCATCTACAGGGCACCTGCGGCCTGGTCTGACTTACCAGAACACATTAAAACCGCAAATTCTGTACGTGCTTTTGATTCAAGACT
>JALZUY010000198.1 GCA_023301395.1 Nonlabens sp. | reverse complement strand
ATTTAAAGAGACGGCACCTTTTAGATATGACAATCCAGGTGGCACAGCAACTCAAGGTAATAGAGATTTACAGATTTCTAAAGTTTCAAACTTTGATCTAGCTTATGAATTCTATCCTGCAAAGGGCGAATTATTATCTGTAACTGGTTTTTATAAAATTATTGATAACCCTATTGCTCGTACTGAAATTCCAAGTGGAGGAAATACGCTTACTTATCTAAACGTAGGTAATCAAGCAACAGTTTTAGGTGTAGAATTTGAATTGCGTAAAAACATATTTGAAAATGAACTTCCCGAAGCTGGATATGATGTTACTCGTAGTAAAAAGTTAGCTTTCGGATTAAACGCTTCGTATATCTACAGTGAGCAAGATCAAGTAAATCCGCTTGCTCAGTTCACAAACTCAACAAGTCAATTGCAAGGTGCGGCTCCATTCTTAGTAAATTTTGATTTAAACTATAATACTTACATCAACAAGAGTAGTGTGAATACAGCACTAGTGTTCAGTTATTTCTCTGAAAGAGTTTACAGTGTAGGAACCCGAGGTTTTGAAAACATTAATGAAATAGGTGTTCCTACCTTAGACTTTGTAGGTTCTATAGGTTTAACGGAAAACAGTAAGTTGTCTCTTAAAGCTCGTAATCTATTAAACCCAGAATATAGACTAGAGCGTGAAGGTAGTGGTGGAATAGGTAACGTTATTTTAAGCCAGTATAAACGTGGAGTTGACATTAGCTTAGGATATAGCTACCAATTTTAAAGCTTTGGTAAAGTTTAATTAACATCAAGTATGACAACCTACTTTTACCTTTGATTGAATCAAAAAAACAATCTAATTAACTTAAAAAAATCATGAAAAAATTATCTCTTTTATTCATTGCTGTAGCAGTAATGGTATTCACATCTTGTGAAACTGACGATATTACAATTGTAGGTGGTGGGACACAAGATGCATTTGTTTTATCCGGTAACTTAACTGAAAACAGAACACTTACAGCAGGGAATCCTTATGTGCTTAATGGGCCGCTATTTGTTAAAGATGGAATTACTTTAACTATAGAGCCTGGAACGACTATCACGGCACAAGCTGGAGGAACTTCAGTTTATTTGTTAGTAGAAACTGGTGGTAAATTAATAGCAAACGGAACAGCTGATTCACCTATTAAATTTACAAGTACGCAACAATCTCCAGCTGCATGGGGCGGAATCATCCTGAACGGTAAAGCGCTTATTTCTGGCCAGGCAGCAACAGGAAATGAAGCAGGAACTGAGGTGAATGCAAGTTTACTATTTGGTGGGACTGATGATGCAGACGATTCTGGTTCTATGCAATATGTAATTATTGAATATACTGGTGCTCGTATCGATGGTGATGCTGAGCACAATGGTCTTACTTTAAATGGCGTAGGTTCTGGAACAACTATTTCAAATATTTGGATTGCAAATGGTGATGATGATGGTATCGAGTTCTTTGGTGGATCAGTAAATACGACTAATATCTTTGTATTGAATGCAAAGGATGATATGTTTGATTTTACACAAGGATATAGAGGAACTTGTACTAATCTTTATGGAATACGTGAGAATGGTTTTAACGCCGTAACATCTGATCCAAGAGGTATTGAGGCAGACGGTAATCTAGATGGAAACTCTCCAACAGACCTTAATCAATCTGTTTTCACAATTAATGGTTTGACTATACGCCATGAAGCAAACTCAGTAGATTTCTCTGATTTAATTAAAGTACGTCGTGGTGCAACTGCAACAATTACAAACGCTATTGCTTCTACAATAGGAACTGCAACTGCATCTGACTTTGTAGATTTAGAAGATTCAAAAGGAAATTCTACCATAGGAACATCAATTGACGTTTCAGCTGGTGGAACCGCAGATGGTACAGATATCAAAAACGCCCCTGGAGCGACAGTAAATGTTACTGCAACAAATACAGGAGCAGATACTGCTGCATTCTCTTGGACGGGTTATTCTTTCTAAGAATAAACTTCATTTTATTTAAAGGCCACTCATCCAGAGTGGCCTTTTTTTATGAATTTGATTTTAAATTAAAGGATTTTATGATTCACTTTCGCGAAAGCGGAATCTTATAAATCATATCTTAAAATACATCGATAGAGAACCTCTAAACTAGATTGTTAAAGTTAATTATATAAAAGCTTAATACTGAGTTAACATTGCTTTCATATTTTATTTGGTTTTTTGCAGCGGCAAAAAATATAAAATATATATAATGAAAAAACATCTATTACTCTACTTATCAGCGCTTTGCTTTTCACAAGTGTTGCTTGCACAAGATATTACGCAAAACACATTTGGTAAAGGGATGATTAATGCTGTTGCCAAAGACAGTACCTGGAGTATTAAATTTGCGCCACGTATTCAATTTAGATCTATTTCATCGTGGGATCATGATGGAGATCAATATGGAAGTGTAGAGCATAATTTTTTAATACGTAGAGCTCGATTAAAATTTAGCGGTTTTGCATATTCTCCTAAGCTTAAATATAAGATTGAGTTAGGTCTTTCAAATAGAGATATATCTGGTGCAAGTTCATTTAATCGCAATACGCCTCGATATATTCTGGATGCCGTTATTATGTGGAATTTTCATGAAAACTTTGAGCTTTGGGTAGGTCAAACTAAATTACCTGGTAACGTAGAACGTGTTGTTTCCTCAGGAAATCTTCAATTAATAGATAGATCACTTTTAAATAGTAGATTTAATATTGATCGAGATGTAGGAGCGCAATTACGTCATTATACTCATATTACAGATAAATTTATTATGAGAGAGAAACTAGCTGTTTCTCAAGGAGAAGGAAGAAACGTTACTGAAGGAAATGAAGGTGGTTTGCAATATACTGGTCGTGTAGAATTTCTTCCTTTCGGTAAATTTATTTCAAAAGGAGACTACACACAATCAGATTTAAAAAGAGAACCTACTCCTAAACTTATGGTAGGTGCTACCTATGATTTTAATCAAGATGCCGTAAAAACGAGAAGTAACTTAGGAAGTTATATGATTTTAAGTGACGGCTCTTTATATGAAACTGATATTACAACGGTTTTTGTAGATGCGATGTTCAAGTATAAAGGTCTTTCTATTATGACTGAGTATGCAAATAGAAATGCAGACAATCCTATTGCGGTTGAATCAAATGGAACCGCTGCAGTTGATGGAGATGGAGATGCAATAATTGTTCAAGTAGGTAACGCTTTTAACTTTCAAGCTGGATATTTACTTAAAAGTAATTATGAGATAGCAGGTCGTTTTACAACTACAAGTTTTGATACTGTCACTACTACTCTCTTTAGCCGAATGAAAGTAGTGCTCAATGAATTAGAGGATATTGTTGAAAAGGATTTA
>JALZUY010000197.1 GCA_023301395.1 Nonlabens sp. | reverse complement strand
TAAGATTTATAAATCTTAATATAACATCATTACCTACATAAGCACTTAAATCAACTGTCTCCTGTCTCCAGTCTGATGCTGAAGATGGAAACCATGTTGACGCTGTGTAACCTACAGTGGCAAGAGTTAATGCATCTTTAAAATAAACCTGATTGTATGTAGTACCACAATCTGTAGAAACTTCAACACGCAAACCATCATTAAAAGCTGCAGACCATTGCGCCTTAGCGAGATCAAAAGTTAAGGTTGCAGATCCATTAAAATTCAAATCATAGTAGCTCGTCGTAAACGTGTCAGTTTGACCACGAGTAACGTAACCAGATCCATCCACATAAGCTGCTGTAGTAGGTGCTCCATTAGAACCAATAATATTTAATTCTTCTACCCAAGTACGTCCATTATCTGGGTTATCAAGAGTCCATCCAGTAGGAAGAACACCATTTACATCAAATGGTTCTGATACATCCAGCATAGTTGAACTAGTAGTAGCAAAGAAATCTAAAATCTTCTCGTCATTAACTAATTGTTCATCACCACTTATACTTACCCAAACTTTTAACGTATCAGGTCCGTTTACGGTTATTGAAATAGGTGTAGCAAAATTATATATGATAGAACCACCTGCGTTCAATGTACCGCTGTACGTCTCTTGTATAGGACTATTAGTTCCTACTTGATAAGAAACAATAAAATTAGATTGATCTTGCGACCCTAAATTTTCTATACTAGCAGATACTGTTATAGGTCCTGGAGTACAAATAGTTTGAAAGTCCGATGCTGCATTTACAATACTGGAAACAGTAAGATCTGTGCTTAATGAACAGTTTACTAATCCGCTACCATCATATTCAATAGCATTTGATCTTAAGCTTTTCCAACCATTTCCTCCAGATGCTTGAACCGAGATCCATTCTACATCGTTAGGATTAGTGATAGGAATACTATAACTTAATGTAGTGCTGTTTCCTACAACTTCCATGAATTTTTGACCAAGAGTATAAATGTCATAAGAAGTAGCTCCTGCAATTGCGTTCCAGGATACATTAATATAAGTAGGGCATACTTGTGAAATTGTAATACCAGATACTCTTTCGGCTATGGAAAATTCAGTATCACTTTGATCTCTTACTCCGTTGTTTGCAGAGATTCTTACGATACACTTTCCAGAAACATTATTAGGGATTGTCCAGTTGTATAGTCGATCTGAACTACTTACAGTAGCGATAGTGTTCCAGCTTGCACCACTATCAATGCTATATTCTAGTGTGTGATTCCCAGATGTATTGAAGGCATCCCACTGGATAAACTCTGTACTTCCTGGTGTGAAAGATTCTCCACCTTCAGGATAAGTAATCGTTAATTGTTCTTGAATGATTTCATAAACGATAAAGTAGTTTTGCAATCCCATTGGGACATTAAAACCTTCTACGTTAATAGTATAAGTTCCAGCTGCAGGATTATTAATAAGGACTTGTTCCATATTATTTATATGATCAACTCCGGTTGTTGCTGGTTGGTTTAATGTTGTAGCATTAGGAGTACTGTTCAATACCCATGGGTTATTATTATTTCCAGCAGGATCTGTTACTGTTAGGTCTAGATCATTAACTAGAGCAGTAGTTACTCCAGCTGTCGCCGCAGGATCATTCCAATACAACATTACTTTTAATTGTGTAGTATTTGCAGGAACTGCAATAGCTCTATTTTGTACGGAACCTTGATCAATTGAGCGATTAAAAAAGCGTCCATCTTCAATTGTTTTGACAGCTCTTAAACCATTTACAATTCCCCAGCCAAATTGAAAATCTGGTCCTACATTCCCAGCGTCATTTGCTGTATTAAGCATAATCGCTTTTATTAAAGCCGACTCAGGAAGTGAAGCAAACGTTCCTTGTAAACTAACAAAAGCACTATATAACTGAGCAGCTACACCAGCAATTCCCGGAGCAGCTCCAGATGTTCCACCAAAAGATAAATAACCATTATTCTCATTTGTAGAAATGTGTCCTGCACCATGTGCGGCAATATCTGGTTTTATACGTCCATCAGTTGCTGGACCTCTACTACTACTTGTGGCTCTTGTTCCATCTTCATTTACATTTGCAGTTGCAATTACATTTTTTCCTTGCTTGTGTCCACCAGTGATATTTCCCCATTGACCAACACCAAATCCACAATCTGAAGTTCCTGAGTTTCCTGCAGAAAACACATGTAATAGAGAAGGTGTTGTATTGATTTGTGAATCAACCGTATTTGCAATTGTAGTATAACCACCATTACAACCGTTTCCATAAGAAGAGTTTGTAATGTTAACGCTTCCACTACTGATTAGGCCAGTTGTTACAGGATCTAAGAATGAAGAGACATAGTTAGATACAAATACATTTGAGCCAGCTGCCATACCACGATTTTCTGGATTTAGATTTCCAGCACCAGCGAGAATCCCTGCTACACCATCACCGTGTGTTTGTCCACTTCCACTAGTTTGTGAATTATCAATACGACCTTCAAAATCGATATGTGGACCTACAATACCATCATCTCTAACTAGAACACCTATTCCTTCTCCGGTGTAATTTCTTCCACCTACTCGTTGCGTATCTAGATTACTAGCTCTGTGTAAACCTCTACCATCAGAATCTTCTTTTACTGAAGGTGGCGTGATCACTTCCATGAACTGAACATAATTACGAGAAGTAATTTCTTGAAGACGATTGTTGTCGATAGCAACTGTCGCTAGATTACCTGTGGTGTAAACCTCAATGATTTCTATATTATCATTCTTCAAGAACTGAGTAATACGTTCAGGAGAAAGCATTTTAAAATACTGCAAATGAACTAAAGTCTTATTGCCGCTTACTGCCCAATCTCCTATAGTTTGATTTTTTAAATCATGAGAAAGTTTCATGCTGTTTTGATAAGGAGCAATAGTAATAACACCTTTTTGCTTTAGGAAATTAATGCTAATTCCTTGCTGTGCGGTAAAAGCATAAGTGTGATGTGGTATGTAAGATTCTAATTCAATACCAGCAGCCTTAAGTTCTTGTTGAACAGAATAAGAAGGAGTTTGTGAAAACTGCATCCATCCTGTATATTTATTATTCAGTATACTATTTGAAGGGTATTCATCCCACTGGAAATTATCAATATTTGCATTCATTGCAATAATATCGCCTTGAAAATCGATTTGATAAGAATCTTGTGAGAATCCCATTGCGCTGATAGATAGAGCTATAGTAGCTATTAGGAGTTTGGTTTTATTTAGGATATGTAATTTTGAAATCATAATATTCTTTAATTTAAAATGATGTAAGCCATAAATATAACTCCTAATACTTCACAAAATGATTATATGGTTATAGAATCTATTTATGGTTTAATAATTACGCTTTCGCGAAAGCGTAATTATTAAACAAAACCTGCCTTTAGAAAGTCTATGGGGTAGTGATGTCTTATTTTTGTTAATAGTCGGTATGATGTTTGAACTGTGTAATGAAGCATATTTACTAACTTTGTAATAAACCATGATTATGGGAATTCTAACACGTCGCAAGAATAAAAAGTATAGTTACGAACCTCGCTTTTATGAGCAAGAGGAAGGAACACGTCCTTTTGAGATGAAAAATAAATTTGATGAGCATCGCACAACTATAGATGCTGGTGGATTAAAAAGACGATTTAATACAGCCTTAAGTGACTATAAAAAAGGAACTGATGCTACTGTGAAAAAGAGATTGATTATCATAATTGTGATATTGATTTTGGTATTTTTATGGTTCATCGATTTTGATTTATCCATTTTTAAAATATAGATTGACTTCATGTCAGACATTATAAGATTACTACCTGATCACGTGGCAAATCAAATTGCCGCTGGAGAAGTTGTTCAACGTCCATCTAGTGTAGTAAAAGAATTGCTAGAAAACGCAATTGACGCAGGTGCTAAGCATATTTCGTTAATTATTAAAGATTCAGGTAAAACACTTATCCAGGTCATAGACAATGGTAAAGGGATGAGTATGACTGATGCTCGCATGGCGTTTGAAAGACACGCTACTTCAAAAATAACTAATGCAAACGATCTTTTTAATCTACATACTAAGGGATTCCGTGGAGAAGCACTAGCTTCAGTAGCTGCGATAGCTCATGTTTCTCTTAAAACTAAACGTGAAGAAGATGATCTAGGAACCATACTGGAAATAGAAGGAAGTAAGGTAACTAATCAAGAACCAGTGGTAACACCAGTAGGAACTATGCTGAGTGTGCGCAACTTGTTTTATAATGTTCCTGCAAGACGCAAGTTCTTGAAATCAGATAATGTAGAGTTGCGCAATATTACAGACGAGTTTCATCGTGTGGCAATGGCACATCCACAAGTAGGATTGCGATTTACAAGTAATGATACAGAGTTATTTAATTTACCGAGTAGTAATTCTAGACAGCGTATCGTTAATATTATGGGTGCAAAGACTAATGAGAAACTAGTTCCTGTGGAAGAAGAAACAGAGCTCGTTACTATTAGTGGATTTATAGGTAAACCAGAGTTTGCACGTAAGACAAAAGGGCTCCAATACTTTTTTGTAAATGATCGCTTTATAAAACATAACTACTTGCATCATGCGGTAGTAAGTGCTTTTGAAGGATTGCTCAAGGATAAAAATAATCCAACCTACTTTTTGTTCCTAGAGGTTCCTAAGGATAGTGTGGATATAAACATTCACCCCACAAAAACTGAAGTTAAATTTGATGATGAACACAGCTTGTACGCTATTGTGAGAGCTAGTGTAAAGCATGCTCTTGGACAGTTCAGTATAGATGCTATTGATTTTGAAAAGGAACCACAATATGAAGTTCCTTATGAATATTCAAAGAAAAATACGAGTTTACCAAAAATAGAAGTGGACCCAGACTTTAACCCGTTTTCTAATGGAACTGTTTCAAAAAAGCAAACTCCTTCATTTTCAAAACCAGCTCCACAGGCATGGGAATCACTATATACTGGACTAGATGAAACTTCTCAATTACTAGATGAGACAGAGGAAACACTCATGGCTCCATCCATGTTTGAAGAAGAAAGTATATCTCGTAATATCTTTCAATTACAACGCAAGTTTATTATAAGCACTTTAAAAAGTGGAATGCTTGTGATACATCAAAACCGTGCACATGAACGCGTACTGTATGAACAATTATTAAAACACATTACAGTGCAACGTGGAACAAGTCAACAATTGCTTTTTCCATTGCGATTAAATTTACCAGTAGATGAGGTTGCTATTTTAACACAATTACAAGAACAGCTGGAGCAGACCGGTTTTATCTTTAAAACTTTGGAAAACAACCTTGTTGAAATTGATGGATTGCCTATTCAATTAAAAGAAAAAGATGTGCCTGTTGTACTGGAAGCGGTAATTAGAGATAGCGAGCTTGATTTACCTAAAGAAAGTTTCTCGCAGTCAGATCGACTGGCAGCTACTATGGCTAGAGGAATGTCTATTAAATCTGGAGAGTCCATGAGTCAAGAGGCTATGGAGAATCTGGTAGATGAACTGTTTGCTTGTAAAGAGTCTGAATTAACGGCTAATGGAAAAAAAGTGTTTGTCAATATTACTGGTGAAAGCCTCAATTTAAAGTTTAATTAAATATGTTTAATAATATTACACCAGTAGTAAAAGGTATCATTATTCTTAATGTTGTTTTTTACATAGGTACTGTTTTTATCGCACCAGGTCTTTATGACACGTTTGCACTTCACTTTTTTGAAGATCCAAGATTCCACTTCTGGCAGCCTATATCGCATATGTTCATGCATGACCATCAAAGCTTTATGCACATTTTAATGAATATGTATGTATTACTCATATTTGGCCCATCACTTGAAAAGTGGATGGGCGATAAAAAATTCATATTCTTTTACTTGAGTTCTGGAATAGGAGCATATTTACTAACTACGGGAATTGATTATTTTGAATACATTTCTCTTACCCAAGAATGGATGGATTCTGGTGCCACCGAGGCCATTGTTCAACAACGCCTTTTTGGAACAGAGATTAATCCTAATTTTTGGGGTGTAATGGTAGGAGCAAGTGGCTGTACATTTGGCGTGCTTGCTGGTTTTGCTTATTTGTATCCAAACATCAAATTACAAATCCTATTTATTCCTTTCCCTATTGCTGCAAAATGGTTGATAGGAGCTTATTTTGCTTATGAAACTGTTGCTACATTAGGACTTACTGGAGTACAGGATAACATTGGTCACGCCGCTCACGTAGGTGGTGCAATTGTAGGGTTTGTCATAACTTGGTACTGGAAAAGAAATAGCATGGATCAATACCGCTGGGATTAATGAATTTTATAGACGACTTAAAAAGGAAATATGCTAGTCAATCGGTCTTAGGACAATTGATAGCAATTATTGTTTCTATTACTTTACTTACATGGTTGCTTAAATGGGTTTTCCCATTAGGTTTCACATGGTTTAGTTTACCAGCAGATTTATGGGAAACATTAATGCAACCTTGGTCTGTATTAACATATGGCTTTCTACATTCTGATATTATTCACTTGTTTTTTAATATGATGATTCTCTTCAGCTTTGGAGGAATGATGCTTAATTTTTTCAAGAGCCGTCAACTACTTACTTTGTTCTTTGCTGGTGTACTAAGTGGTGCTGCTTTTTTCTTGATAGGAGTAGGTTTGTTTCCAGAATTTGTAGGTGCAGCATCATTAATAGGTGCTAGTGCAGGTGTATATGCTGTTGTGATTTTTGTATGTGCTTATCAACCTGAGACTGAGGTGCGATTGATTTTCTTTAATCTCAAGTTAAAGTACATAGGTTATGGTTTGTTGGTTATTTCCTTAGCGGGAATTTTTGGCAGACTGAATGTAGGTGGTAATCTAGCTCATTTAGGTGGTGCTGCGATAGGTTTCTATGCTGCAGTAAAGATGAAGGAAGGAATAGATATTCTTAAAGGTCTAGCTTCTACAGGTGACTATTTCTTATCGTTTTTTAAAACAAGGCCCAAAAAAGAGAAGAAGGCAAAAATGAAAACCGTTTACCGCAATAAAAACGTAAAGAAAAAGATGCCTAGCTCAAAATCTGCTCAGCAAGTGAAAATAGACAGCATACTCGATAAAATCTCAGCAAGTGGTTATGAGAGTTTGACTAAGGCTGAAAAGGATTTCTTATTTAAGGCTGGTAAGGATTAGTAATGATTGTTTAGTAACGCTTCCGCACAAGCGTATTAAAACTGAGTTTTCTCATCATCTTCCTCCAGATAAGGACGTGGTAATTGCCATTTAAAGTGCACAGCAAGTATACGTATCATGATTACACTTACTCCAGATGCTATGAAAATAATATTCTCAGGAACATTGAATCGCAATAAAATAAAATAAACCGATCCACCTGCAATACATGCTGTTGCATAGATGTTCTTGCGAAAGATTACAGGAATCTCATTCACTAGAATATCTCTTATCACACCACCAAAACAGGCCGAAATACAACCTAGAGTCACACATATAATGGGATGTAAACCTGCTATTAATCCCATTTCAAGACCTACAACGGTATAGATACCTATTCCTACAGAGTCAAAAAGGAATAGCGTTTTACGCAATTTGAGCAATCGTTTACTGAATATAAAAGTTACAATCACACAAATGAGAATGGTGTAAACTAAATTCATATTTGTCATCCATGAGACAGGACTTACACCTAATAAGATATCGCGTAATGTACCACCACCAGCAGCAGTTACAAAAGCAATGATGATAACACCAAAGGCATCTAATTTTTTACTTAAAGCGGCAAGTGCTCCAGATATTGCAAAGGCAATGGTTCCTATAATATCTAGTATTTGTATAAAATCCATCTAGCGACCTTGAGTAAGATAAGTGTAATCCTTGAGTACAGTTCTTATTAAAATCCCATCGCGCAATTCTGATTTGATTTTTAATAGTTCTTCAACTTTATCTCTCAATTGCTTGAGTGCTTTAAAATCTCTACTCTCGGCAGCTAGTCTGTAAATTTCTTTAATCTCGTTGACATCATTATCACTCAGGTTGTTTACCATCATAAAAGTAGGTATGTAAGTAGGATCTAGATCTTCTAGAATGGTGTGACTTATTCTAGTTTTCTTGCGAGAATCAATTACTATAGTGTCTGACGCTGAGTCTCCTAAGCGCTGATTCTTATCTGTGAAAATGATAGAAATAATTCCTACGCCACCACTTGTGAACCATATGTCAATAGGTCTCATTAACCAGGACGTGATATAATCTGACCATTGAGCTGGTGATCCGTCTACTTTTACGACTTTAGTTTTCATGATGAACTTACCTGGAGTACGACCACCAAATACGATATTAAAGAACAAACTATAAAAAGCGATAGGTAAAAGTAATGCCTCAGATATTCCAAAGTAGGTGTTATTATCAACCATATCCTCAAACCCTAATCCTATCAAATTAATAATAGTCTGGTATATTCCCATGATTACCAGGTCAATTAATAGACCTAGAATGCGATGACCTAAACTGGAAACATTATAATTAATGTTAACATTTTGAGCTGTATTTACATTTGTGTTGGACATGCTGAATTTAGTTTTTATCTTAGCCAAAAAACGTGCTATGCGTGAAGCAGCTTTTGTAAAGCAAAATAAAGAAAAATGGATGGCTTTTGAAAAGGCTCTCGACTCTAATTCAAAAATAAATCCAGATTACCTTGCAGAGCTTTATATACAATTAACAAACGATTTATCGTTTGCCCAAACTTATTACAAAAAAAGCAAAACTTTACTGTATTTAAATTCTTTAGCAAGTCAAGCGCATCAAAAGATTTATGCAAACAAGAAAGAAAGTGGTAATCGCATATTTGATTTCTGGAAAAAAGACTTTCCGTTATTCTTTGCAGATCATCACCGCACGCTTTTTTATGCCTTCTCTATTTTTATGGTTGCGGTTGCGATAGGTGCAATAAGTACCATTTATGATGATTCATTTACTCGATTGATTCTAGGAGATAGCTATGTGAATGAAACTATGGAGAACATAAGAAACGGTAATCCTGCTGGGATTTATCAAGATGATGGAGCATTTGGGATGTTTTTATGGATTACAAAGAACAATATACAGGTAGGGATGTTATGCTTTGCGGCTGGACTACTCACTTCAATAGGAGCTGGATACATACTATTTAGTAACGGTATTATGGTAGGAACTTTTTTTACTATGTTTTCAAATGAAGATGTCGCTGTTGAGGCATGGAGTGTAATCATGTTACACGGTACTATTGAACTATCTGTAATCGTAATATGTGGAGCCGCAGGAATGTTAATGGGTAATGCTATTTTATTCCCTGGAACTTATTCACGGCGAGTCTCATTTATAAAAGGAGCAAAAAAAGGTCTCAAAGTCTTAATCAGTACAATACCTTTGTTTATTGTGGCTGGCTTTATTGAAGGTTTTGTAACTCGTTATGCATTTATGCCAGCGATTATTAAGTATGCTATTTTAATAGCAAGCACAGGAATTATTATAGGATACTACGTGATGTATCCTATCTATTTAAAAAGAAAGAATGAAGAAGTATATAGAGCCCAGACTGCGTAGGGATTTTGGTGGTATTATATCAGCATACTTTGATTTTCTAAAAGGGAATTTCAAAGAAATCATCAATATGTTTATAGGTTATAATGGAATATTTGTCATATTCCTTTTAATCAGTGTTTATATGATGGTTACTGGGGTGATTTCTATGATTTTTGCTCAGAGTAGTCTTAACGTAGGAGCTTCAGGATCAGAAGAGGCAGCTGCGTTGATTACTGGTTTTGGGACAATATTTTTAATGATTATAATTTTGATATCAACTCTATTGAACTATAGTTTATCAAGTGCTTATGTAAGTTTATATGAGCAGCGCAAGGAAACTAAAATAACTCGTAAGGATGCGTGGCATAAAGCAAAACGCAATCTTGGAGGACTTTTCTTAATCGCTCTTACAGCTGTTGGATTGTATTTTATTTATATCATAGTACAATTGATTCTAGCTTTTATACCGGTCTTAGGAACAATCGCAAGTATATTAATAGGTTTAGGGTTTAATGCGTGGATTAGTCTATCCATTTTTAGCTATGTTCATAATGAAGATTCAACTGTTTTTAGTGCCTTTGGAGAAGCATGGGACTTAATATTTAGTAGTTTTTGGAAAGCGATTGGCGTTAATTTTGTGATAGGAATGATTATTCAAGTGGGCTTTTTAGCTTTAAACTTAGTGCCTTCTATATTGGTAGGAGTTTATATATTCCATACTGTAGAATCTGGAGTAGGATTAGAAGAAAGTGTATTAGGTCAAATTTTACTTGTAGTAATGATTACTCTATTTTGCCTAATGATCATGTTCATTCAGTTACTATCACAAACTATTAATGCTTTTGTTTACTTCAATCTCCATGAGTTCAAGAACAATGAGTTTTTGCGCACACGTATTGAAAAATTAGGTGAGACCGCATGAGAAAAATAATTTTCTTATTACTTGTTCTAGGTG
>JALZUY010000196.1 GCA_023301395.1 Nonlabens sp. | reverse complement strand
GCTCTTCCGATCTCATTTCAATTATAGAATTACCACTTTACTTGTATTTAAAATTCACATTATTCACTTATTTTAAAACAAGGTCATTTAAAAAATCACCTCTGCAAGTTTACCTATTATATCACGGCATAAACTTTTATCTAGTTCACATATTAGCTTCTCAAAAAAACTGTTATTCAATCAAAGTAAATCGAATCTATCGATTAAATCACTTCACATTATAGCTGTTTAACATCAAAATCTTCCAGATACTTAATTTACAAAGGAGTGAAATTTCATAATACCTATTAAAAACAGATTTCATTCTAGCTTCTATTAATTATATGAAAAGTATAATTAATTAATACAAGTTTTAAACCTGAATTTCTTACAAATTATTATCCATAGTCATTAAAACAATTGAGAACTCCCAATTGTTTTTTTTTACAAAAAGATCGTGAACTGTACTTGAATTAATAAAATAGATGAAATTAAAAAAGTCCTGTTGATTAATTCACTTTTAGGCTATGTTTTTCACTTTTAAGTTTTAATAAACAATTTTAAAAAACTAAACTATTGTATTACAAACACTTAACACTCCACATTCTTTCTTTCATTTTTACATCTATTACTTCCATCTAACATCTTTTTTATTGGAAACAACTTGTTTCATCTAGCACCTTTGCAGTGTAAAAACAATTAAACAAAATCATAAATAATTAAAATCTAAGTTCAAGTCATAAGTGCAACACGAATATTTAAAACAGATGGGGCTAGCCCCATCTGTTTTAGGCTCAATATTTATATTCGTCTTGGATGAAAGATTACAAACAATTATGCCTTGAGCAAAGGTATCAAATTCAATCCCTATTAGATACAGGATTGTCACAAACAAAAATAGCCGATTATATCGGAGTCAATAGGAGTACGATCAGTCGGGAGCTCAAGCGCAATATTCCTAAGCGCGGTCAAACAGCTAGGCGTTACATTGGTGAGCATGCCCAGGGCAAGACTGACTATCGTCACTCTAGTAAGCCAAAGCACACCTTGTTGACAGATCAAATGAAGAGATGCATCGCAGGACTTATGATATATGAGAAATGGAGTCCCGAGCTGATTGCCAAGCGACTATCTAAAGAATCTGAAAGATGCGTTAGTCACGAGACCATCTATAAATGGATCTGGATGGCAAAACACAGTAATCATAGAGATCATTCGGACTATAAAAGTCTTTACAAACATTTGCGTCACACTGGGCGAAGGCAAAAACGGAACAATGCAAAAGATCGACGTGGAGCAATCAAGGGTAGAATAGGCATAGACAAGCGTCCCAGGGTTGTTGAGACACGTTCACGAATTGGTGATATAGAAGTTGATCTTATGATGGGCAGTAACCATAAATCAGCGCTCTTAGTAATGACTGACAGGACAACTCTAATAACTATGATTGAAAAATTGAATAGTAAAAATGCTGATGGAGTCTATGAGAAAATGAAAACTAGATTAACCAATTTTAGCTCCTCATGGGTTAAAACTATCACTTTTGATAACGGAAAAGAGTTTGCTTTCCATCATAAAATAGCAAAAGATTTAAACGTCAAAACCTATTTCACTAGACCTTATACCTCACAGGACAAAGGAACTGTAGAAAATAGAATAGGTGTTATTAGAAGGTTTTTTCCAAAGAAAACAGATCTTAGAGATGTATCAACAAAGAGAATAAAAGAAGTAGAAAGATTACTAAATTACAGACCCATTAGAAAGTTTAATTATAATAACCCTATTGAAGTCCTAAATAATAAGTGTGTTGCACTTATGGGTTGAACTCAGCAAAATTTAAATCCAAATAAAAAAGATAACATATTGAATACAAACTTGATAATCATGAAAATGTTTATTTCCAATCATCAATTGTTATTTGTAGAGGTATACAGTTTTAATAACTAGTAATTATTAAAATGTAAAATATTTAAAGCTCATTATGGTATAAGTCCATAACGGTCACGAAGAGGTAATATATTTTCGACTATTTTTTAAATTTAATAAACTCAAATAATTTTTGATGATCTTATTTAATAAATAAAATTATCTAAGGATGCTAATTTATATACTATTGGAAAGTGTGTAAAACAAAAAAGGAGCTCATATTGAGCTCCTTTTTAATTAAATAGATGTTACTCTATTGCTTTATAAAACGTTTCACTGTAGTTGATGAACCGTTTGAAATATGTACTAGATAAACTCCCGTAGTAAGTGAACTTAAATTATCCACTACAAGTGTATTATTTGATACATTATTAAAGTCTCTATACATTACTTCTTGACCTAAAGCATTATAAATCATAATAGAAGCCTGACTTGCTTGTACATTTCCTAAATTAATAGTCATTGTATCTCCTGATACTGGATTAGGATATAATGAAACTGCATTTTCTAACAAAGCATCTTCATTTCCTGCAGTAGCATCTATTACAAATGCACTAACGTGGAAGTCATAATCCTCAGGATCATTAACTAAACCATCACTAGCTAAGAATGCAAACTGTACAGTACCTGCATAAGCAGCAAGGTCTATGAACATTCTATCACCCGTAACTGCTGGTTGATTTGCAGCAGTCCAGTTTTGTATAGATGTCCAAGTCGTTCCACCATCAGTAGTAACTAAAAGGTCTACTGAATCATCAGATCCCATAATAGCAACATCAGCTGCAGTAGATGTACCTGAAAAAATCCAATTAGTAACAGCTACTTCAATAGTAAGCACTTTAGTCGTTAATGAAGATAAATCATATGATTCTGAAATTAACCACTCACGATCTCCTGTAGAGAATAAGTTCATTGCATTACTAGGTATTACTGTACCTACACCATTAGTATATGCACGACCATCTCTCCAGTCAGATGAACCTAGACCAGTAGGTCCAGTAGCTATCTCGCCATCTCCAGCTTCGCTCCAACAAGCGTTAGGTACGTTAGTTGTAAAATCTGTAGATGCAGGGAACATAGAAACAACAGCACAATCAGTAGTGAAGTTCACCGGAGTAGTACTCCAAGCGCTTTCATCACCTACTGCGCAAACCTCTCTTACATGAACAAAGTATTCCGTTTGAGCTGTTAAACCTGTAATTGTATAAGTTACATTAGGATTTGCTCCAGCAACATCTGTGAAAGCACCTGTAACAGCTGGTGCAGTTCCTGCAACAGTTGTTAATGAGTACTCATAGTTACCAGCACTAGTTGCGTTTCCACTATCAAAGTTAATAGTAGCTTCTACATCTGTATTACTAACTAAAGTAAGGTTAGTCGTATCTGGACATGTAGGTGGAGTTCTTACCTGGAAGTTATCCATGTGGAAATCGTAATCCTCAGCATCATCAACTAATCCTTCACTTGCATAAAGAGCAAATTGAGTAGTTGCACTTACTAATCCAGTTAAAGGATTATTATAAGTAGTTCCTAGTTCAGAAGGCGTGTTTGCAGCATTCCATGTTTC
>JALZUY010000195.1 GCA_023301395.1 Nonlabens sp. | reverse complement strand
AAGAAATTCCTTTCTTGTTAATATTTTTTAATGCTGAAGCCGATACTTTTAAGCTAACCCACTTATCTTCTTCTGGAAGGTAAAAACGCTTCTTGAAAAGATTCACGTTGAATCTACGCTTAGTTTTATTCATAGCGTGAGAAACATTGTTTCCTGACATTGCTCTCTTACCTGTAATTTCACAAACTCGTGACATGGTTAACTGTGTTTAAAATCGGACTGCAAAATAACGAATATTTATTCATTCCCGCAAGTCTAAAATGACGCCTTTTTTATAATTATTTTTTTGAAGTAAAGATCACATCCATTTACACATACTTTAATATCAACAAACACCTTGAAAACACTACATTTCTATCAATTCCTTCTGTAATAATTCAAGGGCCTTGTTAATCGTTTTTTGTACAACTCTTTCTCTATGATTACCCATCATAAAGTGTAAACCATAAACATTTGACGGTGTAGCCATACCTATATAAACAGTTCCTACAGGTGCATCACTATCTCCTTGAGTAGGACCAGCATTACCCGTAGTAGCAATTGCAAAGTCAGATTTAAACTTTAATTGTGCCTTCACAGCCATCTCAATAGCTACCTGTTCACTAACAACACTATATTTATCTATAATATCTGCATCCACATCTAGAATATCAACTTTAGATTGCGTTGCATAGGTTATTGTGCTTCCCATAAATATCTGTGAAGCTCCTGGAATTTCTGTTATCAAGCTAGCTACTTTCCCTCCAGTACAACTCTCGGCTGTTGAAACAGTTTGATTTTTATCCTTTAACAATTGAACTACCGCATGAACTAAACTTTCATCATTACTCTCTCCTACGATCACATCCTCTATTAATACATAGAGCTGTTTGACCTGATCTGCAACCGTTTTAATAATAAAATCTTTGTCTGCTCCTCGAGAAGACAACCTTAAACGTACCGTTCCTAAACTAGGTAAATAAGCTAGTTTGATATGTGACGGCAAGTCGTTTTCCCAGTCCTCAAGACGAGTTGCTATGGTACTTTCTCCTTGACCAGCAGTAAGAATAGTGCGGTGATGAATAAAAGGAAGATTTCCTATTTCCTTTATTCGCGGCAAAACACTATCAGTCATTAACGACTTCATTTCAAAAGGAACTCCAGGCATGGATATAAAAATAGCATGGCCATCTTCAATCCACATTCCAGGTGCGGTACCATACTGATTCATGACCACCTGTGCTCTTGACGGCACTAGTGCTTGATCTTTATTCATATCTACCATAGGAGCTTTTACATACTCTTTAAATAGCCTTACGACATGATCCAGTACTTCTTGATTCAGCTCTAATTTATCGTTGAAGAATTCACAAATTGTTTTCTTAGTGATATCATCTTTGGTAGGTCCTAATCCACCTGTGATGAGTACGAGATCTGATTGTTGTTTCGCTTTCGCGAAAGCGGAAAGAATATGTTCTCTATCATCACTAATAGAAATAATCTCATATACATGAACACCTATTTTATTAAGCTCACGTGCCATCCATGCAGAGTTAGTATCTACAATCTGGCCTATAAGAATTTCATCTCCTATAGTTATAATGGTTGCTTGCATTTATGCTAGTTTAACTTAGAAGTCTCTTTTGAGTTGAATCAATGCCATATCTAGTTCTTGATTCACACGCATAAAATGTTCCTTAATATCCATCTCATCGTCTGACCTACCCCAAGCTTCCATAATTAAGATATCATTTAGACACTTTAAGCCAAACATATCTATACTTGGTTTCATTTTATGAGCATAATCATGCACTCGAGTACGATCATCTTCAATCACCGCTACCGCTAGATGCTCTAGATCTCGTGGAATCTCAGTAATAAACATATCCACCATGTCTTTGATGAAATCAGCATCATTATCTGATAGCTCTTTTATCTTTTGTAGATCGTATAATTGTTGCTTCATTTCACTTTTACTTGGAACATCTCACGTCCTTCAAGTTTTCCTTTCAGCACATCGTTCTCCTCTACTCTTGAAACTCCTGCTGGCGTTCCTGTGAAAATCAGATCACCTATTTTAAGGGTAAAATATTGAGAAATATGCTCTATAATTTCATCTATTTTCCAAAGCATGTGACTTGTGTCACCGCTCTGTTGCAAGATATCATTTTTATACAACTCAAAACCTAAGTTGTTTAAATCTCCTAATTCTTCTTTTTTAATAAACTCTCGAGATACCACACTGGCACCATCAAATGATTTTGCCTTTTCCCATGGCAAGCCTTTTTCTTTGCAACGCTGTTGCACATCTCTTGCTGTAAAGTCTATTCCTAAACCTATTTCATCATAGTATTTATGAGCAAATTTTTTATCAATATGCTTTCCTATACGATTGATACGCACCACTACTTCTACCTCATGATGTACGTCATTTGAAAATGAAGGAATGAAAAATGGCTGCTTGTGCAATAAAATAGAGGTATCGGGCTTTAAAAACACGACAGGTTCACTAGGTCGCTCGTTTTTAAGCTCAGCAATGTGGTCTGAGTAATTACGACCTATACATATAATCTTCATAATTATTTACGACTATAATTAGGAGCTTCTTTAGTGATGGTTACATCATGTGGATGACTTTCATTAACACCAGCTGCCGTTATTTTCACAAAGCGACCGTTGTTTTTTAAGGATTCAATATCTCCTGCACCACAATATCCCATTCCAGCTCGCAAACCACCTATAAATTGAGTCATACTTTCTACAAGATCTCCTTTATATGGCACACGACCTACGATTCCTTCGGGAACTAATTTTTTAATATCATCTTCAACATCTTGAAAATAACGATCTTTTGAACCATGTTGCATGGCCTCAACAGATCCCATTCCACGATATGATTTAAATTTACGACCGTCATATATAATAGTCTCTCCAGGAGACTCAGTTGTTCCAGCTAGAAGCGAACCTAACATTACACAGTCTGCTCCTGCGGCAATTGCCTTAGGAATATCACCTGTGTAACGTATTCCACCATCTGCGATAACAGGAACGCCAGTTCCTTTCAAAGCATGAGCTGCTTCCATTACAGCACTTAACTGTGGGAAACCTACTCCAGCAACCACACGTGTTGTACAAATAGACCCAGGACCTATTCCTACTTTCACGGCATCGGCACCAGCGTCGGCAAGGTACTTTGCAGCCTCAGCGGTTGCAACATTACCTACTACTACGTCTAATTCAGGAAAGGCTGCTTTTACTTTTTTCAAAACATCTACCACACCTTTAGTATGACCATGCGCCGTATCAATAACTACCGCATCAACACCTGCATTTACAAGAGCTGCTGCTCTATCGACAGCATCTCCAGTTACTCCTATTGCCGCAGCTACTCTTAAACGACCATACTGATCCTTATTAGCATTAGGCTTTAAAGTAAGTTTTGTTATATCTCTAAAAGTAATAAGACCAACCAGCTTATCTTGATCATCCACTACTAGTAATTTTTCAATTTTATATTCTTGTAAAATAGCTTCGGCATCTTGAAGAGATGTTCCGGCCTTGGCAGTAATTAAGTTTTCAGAGGTCATCACTTCAGTTACAGAGCGACTGTCATTCTTTTCAAAACGTAAATCACGATTAGTAACAATACCTTTAATATAACCAGCATCATTCACAATAGGGATCCCACCTATACTGTGTTCTCTCATGCTAGCTTTGGCATCACCAATAGTAGCTTTTACCGTAAGAGTTACTGGATCGATGATCATACCGCTCTCTGCACGTTTTACACGACGTACCTTTTGAGCTTGTGCTTCAATAGACATATTTTTATGCAAAATACCTATTCCGCCTTCTTGAGCCATGGCAATAGCCATACGACTTTCAGTAACGGTATCCATTGCGGCACTAATAACAGGCGCATTAAGAGTTATGTTTCTTGAAAATTGGGCTTTAATACTTACTTCTCGTGGAAGTACCTCGCTATAAGCTGGTACAAGAAGAACATCATCATAGGTTAAACCTTCGCCTAGGAACTTAGAATCGTGGGAGATCATGCAATAGAATTTTATTGCATGCAAATATACGTTTTTTAATTGGTGACTATTTACTAATAAAATCATAACAATAAACATAGGTTTATAACTTATTTAGAATTAGTATGAATAATTTAAAATGATAGTTATCACATTTTCTATTAGAAATAACGATAGATAAAAAACATCTTATTCTTATTTAATCTAAATAAGGGTTTTATATTTGCATTCGAATTTGAACAACTATTTATATTAAGTCTAAATAAAAAGAAATGATAATTAAGAAAACAGCCCTTATTACCGCATTATCCATTACCGCGATTTTATTTACATCATGTGACAATGATGACGAAGCTACAATGAATAGTGTGACAGCACCAGCAACATATACTTTTGAAAGAAATGCCGAATCTACGGTTAGCTATTCTGGACAATCTACCAGAATCGCAATGGGAGAAGAAATTCTTGATGCTTTTAAAGATTCATCTTTAAATGAAGCTTCAATTGACGCTATGTTTGCTCATGCTGAAGGAGATTCTGATTTCTTAGATACTTCATTAAATGCTTCTGATAAAAGTGTACGCAGCAAAGTTGCCGCTAGTGCCGATTTTTTTGCAGTAAATACTACTGACGCAACAGCTATTAAAGGAGATTTTGATGGATTTATAGCCTCACAGGTTAATGATGTTTTCCCGGCTTGGGCAAATGTTGCTAGTGCAGGTGTAGCAGGTCAGTTACAAGAAGCAGGTGGCGGCTCTACTCGTTATATTAGCGATAAAGGATTAGAGTACAATCAAGCCTTTGCAAAAAGTTTAATAGGAGCTTTATGTACAGACCAAATAGTTAATAACTATTTAAGTCCTGCAGTTTTAGATGCTGGGGATAACATCTTAGACAACAACAATGACATTGTTGCTACGGGAAAAACATATACAAATATGGAACACAAATGGGATGAAGCATTTGGTTATCTATATGGTGCTGAGTCTAGCCCAACTAATCCACAACTCGATGTAGATAGTTTTTTAAATAAATACTTAAGTCGTGTTGAAGGTGATAACGATTTTACAGGTATTGCAACAACAATTTATGATGCTTTTAAATTAGGTCGTGCCGCTATAGTTGCAAAAAATTATGAGGTAAGAGATCAACAAGCAAATATTATCAAAGAAGAAATTTCTAATATTATAGGTATACGTTCAGTATATTATCTACAACAAGGTAAAATTTCTTTAAGTAATGATCAAGCAGCAGCTTTTCACGATTTGTCAGAAGGTTATGGTTTTATCTATAGTTTACAATTTACAAGACAACCAGGTACTAACCAGCCGTACTTCTCAAAAAGTGAAGTAGATGCTTACTTGTCAGAATTAATGGCAGGAAACGGATTTTGGGATGTTACTCCAGCAACATTAGATAGAATCTCTGATGAGATTTCAGCAAGATTTTCATGGACTACCACGCAAGCTGGTAGCTAGATATTAATTAGCCCTTGAAAAATTTCAAAATGATTCTTGGATCGTTTTGGAATTTTCTGGCTATTTAAAATTAACACAAAATTCATGTAGTTAATTGATAGATAAGACGACTACAGTTTAAATTTGCAAACTTTTAAAAACTAAGTATGAAAACTAAGTATATTCTTCTAAGCCTTTTTACTTTAGCTGTTCTTTTTTCTTGTTCAAGTAACGATGATTCAAGTAGTCAAACATCTGATAACTTTGATAGAAAGGCAATATTAGAAAACGCAGCAGATAATATTATCATTCCTGCATTACAAAATCTTGAGACTAACTTAGTGACATTAAAAGCATCAAAAGATTTATTTATAGCAACGCCAGATCTTACTAATCTCAACACTTTAAAAGCAGACTGGTTAACAGCTTATAAAACATGGCAATCTGTTGAGATGTTCAACATAGGTAAAGCCGAAGAGATTTTATATTCTTTCCAAATGAACATATACCCTACTAATATTATTGATATACAGAATAATGTAGCCGCAGGAACTTATGATCTCACAAGCACAAATAATAATGATGCGGTAGGTTTTCCTGCGTTAGATTATTTGCTTTATGGAGTCGCAAATGATGAAACCTCTGTTCTTGCTATTTATACTACTGATTCAAACGCCGCAGGATACAATCAATACCTGAGTGATGTAGTAGATCAAATGGGAATACTCACGTCAATAGTCCTTAATGACTGGACGACTTCATACAGAGACCTGTTTATAGATAGTACGCAAAACACAGCTTCTAGCTCAACAAACATGTTGATTAACGATTTTATCTTTTATTATGAAAAAGGATTAAGAGCAAATAAAATAGGAATCCCAGCTGGTGTTTTCTCAACTAGTCCATTAGCTGAAAAGGTAGAAGGATTTTACAGTAAAATTTATTCTAAAGAACTTGCTCTAGATGGTTTAAATGCCGCACAAGACTTTTTTAACGGTAAGTCATACAATAGTTCTTCTACTGGTGTAAGTTATGCGAGTTATGTTACTGAATTAAGAAACAACAATGGCTCGTCTGATTTAACAGCTGCTATTAATAGCCAGCTAGACATTGCAAGAAGTCAATTAACACAGCTAGATAATAACCTATCAAATCAAGTCACTACAGGTAATACTCAAATGCTCATGACTTATGATGAGTTACAACGCGTCACAGTTCTTTTAAAAGTAGACATGTTACAAACTCTTAATATAAGTGTAGATTTTGTAGACGCCGATGGAGATTAATCTCAATTAAAATTATTTAAAAAGGTTGTCCCATTTTTGTGGCAACCTTTTTTTTGAAATGAAATCAACGATACATACATATCTCAATAAAACAACCTCTGCGGCGCCACTTGCGGTTTTTCGTATCGGTTTTGGGTTGATGATGTTGTATAGTATTATTAGATTCTGGGCACATGGATGGATTAGAACTTTATATCTAGAACCGCAATTTCAATTTAAATATTACGGTTTTAGTTGGGTGCAACCACTAGGTGATTTTACTTATGTGATTTTTGCAATTTGTGGAATTGCCGCTTTTTTTATAGCCTTAGGATTTAAATACCGAATTTCTATGTTGGTGTTTTTCCTTAGTTTTACATACATCGAGTTGATGGATAAAACGACCTATCTCAATCATTACTATTTTATAAGTGTGTTGAGTTTTTTATTACTTTTTTTACCAGCAGCTCGTTATTTTTCTATTGATAATTTATCGAGACTAAAAATAGATGATAAATCAACTCCACAAATCCCCAAATGGACCATAGATAGCATCAAACTATTGTTAGGAATCGTTTATTTCTATGCAGGACTAGCAAAGTTAAATAGCGACTGGTTAATAAAAGCGATGCCATTAAGAATCTGGTTGCCATCTAAATATGATATACCGCTTCTAGGAAACCTCATGGAACAAGAATGGATTCACTACGCCTTCAGCTGGTCGGGAATGCTTTATGATCTCTTTATTCCATTCTTATTACTTTACAAAAGAACCCGATTATGGGCATTTGTCACCGTAGTTATTTTCCACGTTATGACACGTGTTTTATTCCCTATCGGTATGTTTCCGTTTGTGATGATAGTCAGTGCGTTGGTGTTTTTTGACGCTCGCCTTCACGAAAGAATCATTAATTTTCTTAGAAGATTATTGTTGCCGTTGAGACCTTTTGCGATTCCGCTTTCGCGAAAGCGGAACCTCATCAATCCTCCAGAATTAAAACATAGAAACCTGGTAGTACCATTACTGGCAATATTTTTCACTATTCAATTATTACTGCCATGGCGTTATCTCGTATATCCGGGAGAATTATTCTGGACAGAAGAAGGCTACCGTTTTTCATGGCGTGTCATGCTCATGGAAAAAATGGGAAGTGCGCAATTTAAAATTGTAGATGGAGCAGGCAATTCCTTTTATATTAACAATACGGACTTCTTGACTTCGTTTCAAGAAAAGCAAATGAGTCACCAGCCAGATTTTATATTACAGTATGCTCATTTCTTAGGAGATCATTATACAGCGCAAGGTTATGAAAACGTACAAGTTTATGTTGATAGTTATGTGGCTCTTAATGGTAGATTGAGCCAGCCGTACGTAGATAAAACAGTAGATTTGTACACGATTAAAGATTCATTCCAGCATCGCGACTGGATTTTACCATTCAACGATGAGATTAAAGGATTATAGCTTATTAATAATGGCTTTTTTGATAATTAATTTTGCCCATGCGCAATTTCAAATATTTGGAAAAGTAACTGATGCAGTGACAGGTCTAGCCATTACTGATGTGGATATTTATGATAAAGAAGCAGGAGTTCTAGCAACTACAGATGTTGATGGTAATTATAGTTTTGAAACTCAAAAAACGATCTTAACACTAGTGCTTTTCACCTTTGATTATGATGTTTTAGAAAAAACTCTAAATATAAATGGAGATGCAATTCAAAATTTTAAATTAAAGGAACTTTCTGAACAACTAACTGCAATTGAACTGACCGTAAGAAAAGAAAAAATATTCCAACTAGAACGATTAAAGGATGTAGAAGGAACAGCTATTTATGCTGGTAAAAAAACAGAAGTGGTGCTTATAGAAAACTCTACAGCAAATCTGGCAACTAATAATGCACGACAAATTTTTAATCAAGTAGCTGGACTTAATATTTATCAAAATGACGACGCTGGATTACAACTCAACATCGGTGGTCGTGGATTAGATCCTAATCGTACGGCAAATTTTAATACCCGACAGAATGGATACGACATAAGTGCAGACGTTTTAGGTTATCCAGAAAGTTATTATGCGCCACCTGCTGAAGGTCTAGAAAGTATTCAAGTAATACGTGGTGCAGCGTCATTGCAATACGGTACACAATTCGGTGGATTGATAAATTTTGTAATGAAAAAACCCAATGCTAACAAGCCTGTAGAAGTCATTACTAGAAATACAATAGGTAACAATGGACTCTATACTAATTTTACAAGTTTAAGTGGTACCAAAGGAAAATGGAGCTATTATACTTTCTTTAATTATAAAAAAGGTGATGGTTTTAGACCTAATTCTGAGTTTGAATCTAAAAATATCTATGCTCATGTAGGATATCAATTCAATAAAAAGACTAAAATCACAGGAGAAATAACCTATCTCAACTATCTAGCACAACAAGCTGGTGGATTAAATGATATACAGTTTGAAGAAGACCCATTTCAAAGCAATAGAGCTCGTAATTGGTTTGAAGTTGACTGGCTGCTTTATAATGTTACTTTTTCCCATGATTTCTCTCAGGATACTAAATTTACTTTTAACGCTTTTGGTTTAAATGCAGAGAGAAATGCATTAGGATTTAGAACTAATCGTGTGGATCAAGTGGACCCAAATGAAGAACGTGATTTAATAAAAGGAGAGTTTAATAACTATGGAGCTGAGGCTCGTTTTCTAAGCAACTATTATATAGGTGAGAAGAAATCTATTTTCTTGATAGGTTCTAAGTTTTATAAGGCAGATAATACGAGTAGGCAAGGTCCAGGAAGTGATGGTAGTGATGCTAATTTTGATTTTCAGACAAACGAGTTTCCTAATTATCCCAATCAGAATGATTTTGTTTACCCTAATTTAAATCTCTCGTTATTCGGTGAGAATATATTTTATGTAAGTGATGTATTTTCCATAACACCAGGATTTAGACTGGAATACATTAAAACAGAAAGTGATGGTTTCTCCAGAGATATCGGGACAGATGCTGCGGGAAACGTAATTAGAGATATTAGAATTGATGAAAATAGAATGAACGAAAGAACCTTTGCTCTTTTAGGTTTGGGAACCAGTTATAAAGCTAACAAATCTTTAGAGTTCTATGGGAATATTTCTCAAAATTATCGCTCGGTAACCTTTACAGATATAAGTACTGCAAATCCAGCTTTTGAGATCAATCCAGACATTAATGATGAAAAAGGTTTCACGGCAGATGTAGGAGCAAGAGGTAACTTTAACGATGCTATTTCTTATGACGCTAGTGTTTTTGCACTAGTTTATGAAGATCGCATCGGTTTCCGTCAGATTGTTTCTGATGGTCGTGTGAAGAGTGAACGAGGTAATGTAGGTGATGCTTTTATTTATGGACTAGAAAGTCTTGTTGATTTTAATTTGAACAAACTATTTATCCAAGATAATGATTATGTGTTCAATTTGTTCTTCAATACCTCAGTTTTGAGCTCTGAATATGTGAGGTCTGAAGAAAATGGAGTAGAAGGTAATAAAGTAGAATTTATCCCAGAATTGAATTTTAAAACAGGTGTAAAATTCGGTTACAAAAACTTTCTGGCAAGTCTTCAATATTCTTACTTATCGCAACAATTTACAGATGCATCAAATGCTGTAGATGGTAACTTGAGTGGTGTTATAGGAGAGATACCTTCTTATGATATCATGGATTTTTCTACTTCTTATAAATTCAATAAACGATTTAAACTAGAAGCTGGAATCAACAACTTATTAGATAATTCTTATTTCACTAGAAGAGCAACTGGTTATCCAGGACCTGGGATTATTCCTTCTCCTAATCGCAATTATTACATGACGCTGGAGATAAAAATCTAAATTATTATTTAACGTAAAAATTATTAAATTCATAATAATTTTATTACAATGTGACAAAATCACATTTAGAAAGACAATTATTATAAGAATTCTTACCCGTTTATTTGTAAAAAGAAGAATAATCATTACATTGCTATGTTTTGTAAAATATTCAAAATGCTTTCCCCTAAAATGCCCTGATTTCATAAGTAGGGCATTTTTTTATGCTTTTATCGCTTTTACTTCAAAAATCATAGGGTACAAACCATCTTTTAAGTGATATAACTGATCATCTTTCAATTCCATATTTGGAAACACATCATAAGGACTACTATCATGCTCTGCGACTAGATCAATTTGTAAACCTGCATTAATTAAGGACTGAATTACCTCGCTCATGCTATGGTTCCAACCATACTCTTTTGAAATCATCTTAGAATTCTCAGCACCATATGTACCTTCATACTCATCATAAATGACTTCTTCTTGAGCATAATGATATTTCATAACCGGCGGACTCACATTATAATCATACATCCATGCTATAGGATGAAACTCTACTATGTAGAACATACCACCAGGTTTTAAACGCTCACTAATCATTTGAGCCCATGGTTTTAAATCAGGCAACCAACCTATAGTTCCATAGCTTGCAAAAACAATATCAAATTTTTCTTGCACATGCTTTGAGGTATCAAGGACGTTACAACAAACAAATGTTGCTGGAATATCAAGTTCGTTGCTTAATCGTTGTGCTAACTTTATAGATTCATCACTCAAGTCTACCGCTGTTACATGAGCTCCACGATGAGCCCAACTTAGAGAGTCCTGCCCAAAATGACACTGTAGATGCAAAAGTGATTTATCCTTTACATCACCTATTGCGTTTAACTCATAAGAATTGAGTGCATCCTTTGATTTTGCAAAAGCTTCTTTATCATAAAAATCACTTTCAAAATGGATCATAGTTTTCTTGTTCCAAGTATCTTTATTTGTGGCAAATTGTTTTTTTAAATCCATATAGCAATTTAAGAAGAAACTTCTTTTTATTATGTTTAACTTTTAACTTAAATAATTCAACGTAATTTTGAAGAACATGAAACATATTTCTCAAAAAGACATTAATAGCTTTGACCGTTTTTACCGTGGTAACCTCATGAATAGTGTTACTGGATTCAAAAGTGCTAATTTACTTGCTACGCATTCCAAAGATGGAGTTGATAACGTTGCGATTTTCAGCAGTGTTACTCACCTAGGAAGTAACCCAGCCCTGTTTAGTTTTGTACAACGACCTCTTGGTCATGGCGTAGGACATACTTATGAAAACTTAAAAGCAACTGGTAAAATCACTCTTAATCATGTGAACATGAATCTGATTGAAAGAGCACATCAATCCAGTTCTAAATACAATAGCGAGATATCAGAATTTGAAGAATTGCAAATTGAGAAAATATCAAGAGACGGATTTATAGCACCATTTGTAAAAGAAGCAAATATTCAAGTAGCAGGTGAATATGTGTCAGAATATCTCATTGAAGAAAATAACTGCATTCTCGTCATTTGTAAAATTACTGACATTTTTATCATAGAAAATATTCAACATGAAGATGGCTGGCTAGATCTAGGAAAAGCAGGAACTTTGACTATAAACGGTCTTGATGGCTATGCTGTCGCCAAAACTGAGAAACGTCTTTCCTATGCACAAGTAGATAAAGAATTAGAAGAACTTTCATTGAAGACTGATGCGTAATCAACATAACTTACCTACTAAAGTATGTCCAGTCTGTAACCGGGAATTTACCTGGCGCAAGAAATGGGAGAAGAACTGGGAAACGGTAAAGTATTGCAGTAAAAAATGTAGTTCAAATAAATAATAGTTAGCTGTTAACTGCAATTAATTGTCTCCATTCTGATTTAAGTTTAAGTTTAAGT